>JAJYTV010000307.1 GCA_021792885.1 Bacillota bacterium | reverse complement strand
CTATGTTCTCGGCGTCGGCGGTGCTCCACCCTGCTAGAGAGGTGACGTGGACACCCACGACGGCGCCTGGGTATAACGAAGGCAGATGGCGGGCCCCGTCCCGCCTGGAACCGCAGGGGGCATGACATGCTCGAGATCGATGGCCATCATCTTTCGCTTGAGGACGTCGGGAGGGTTTCGAGGGGCGGCGAGAGCGTCCGGCTCTCCGCGCAGGCGGCGCGGCAGCTCAAGGAGAGTCTCGCGGTTGTGGAGACCGCCCTCCGGGAGGACCGCGCGGTCTACGGGGTGACGACCGGCTTCGGGGACCTCGCCCGCATCGCGATCCCGCCGCGGGACAGAGCTCTCTTGCAGGCGAACCTGCTTTTGAACCACGCGGCCGGCGTCGGGGAGGTCCTCCCGGACGAGGTCGTTCGCGCGATGCTGCTGCTGCGCGCGAACGCGCTGGCGAAGGGACACTCCGGGGTGCGCATCGAACTCGTCGAACGACTCCTGACCTGGCTGCGGGAGGACTGTCTGCCCGTCGTCCCGAGCCAGGGGTCCGTGGGGGCGAGCGGCGATCTCGCACCGCTCGCACACCTGGCGCTGCCGCTGCTCGGGCACGGGGAGATGCGCCTTCGCGGGACGCGCATGCCGGCCCGGGAGGCGCAGGCGGCGATCGGCCTCGGCCCGATGGAGCTGCAGGCGAAGGAAGGCCTCGCGCTGACGAACGGCACGCAGCTGATGGCTGCGATCGGGACGCTCGGGCTCCTCGAGGCGGAGAGCCTACTGGAGACGGCGGACGTCGTCGCGAGCCTGACGGCGCAGGCCCTGCACGGCATCCCAGACGCCTACGCCGAGGCGGTCGTGCGGGTGCGCCCGCATCCCGGCGCGATCGCGACGGCGGCGCACCTGCGCACGCTGCTCGCCGGCAGCCGGCTGACGAGCTCTCCCGGCCAGCTGCGCATGCAGGACGCCTACTCGCTGCGCTGCATCCCGCAGGTTCATGGCGCGGCGCACCAGGTGGTGGAGCACGTGCGCTCCGTGCTGCAGATCGAGGTGAACAGCGCGACCGACAACCCGCTCGTCTTCCCCGACGAGGGCACGGTCGTGTCGGGCGGGAACTTCCATGGCGAGCCGCTCGCGGTGGCGCTCGACTACCTGTCGATCGGGCTTTCCGAGATCGCATCGATCTCCGAGCGCCGCATCGAGCGCATGGTCAACCCGGCGCTCAGCGGGCTTCCGCCCTTCCTGACCAGCCAGAGCGGCACCTCGTCGGGTATGATGATCGCGCAGTATACCGCTGCGGCGCTCGTCTCGCACAACAAGGTGCTCGCGCACCCGGCCTCGGTGGACTCCATCCCGACCTCCGCGAACCAGGAGGACATCGTCTCGATGGGTTCCATCGGCGCGCTCAAGCTGCGCGACGTCCTGCGCCAGAGCTGGCAGGTGCTCGGCATCGAACTGGTCGCCGCGTGCCAGGCCGTCGACTTCGCGGGGCCGGAGCACCTTTCGCCGGCAACCCGGCGCGTGCACCAGATGGTGCGCGGGCGCCTGCCGCATTACGAGGACACGGTGCTCAGCGCGGACCTCGCCACGGGCGCGGCACTCTGCCGCGCAGGCGACGTGCTTGCGGCATCGCGGGAGGGAAACGAGAGTTGAAGCGCTTCGAGATCGTGCCCAACTTCTCCGAGGGGCGCCGCCAGGACGTGATCGAGGCCCTCTGCCGCTGCTACCGGGAGCAGCCGGGATCGATCCTGCTCGACTACGAGTTCGACGCGGACCACAACCGCTGCGTGCTGACGGCCGTCGGCAGCGCGGACGCGCTGATCGACGCGACGTTGGCCGCCTGCCGGATCGCGCGCGAGAAGATCGATCTGAACCACCACGAAGGCGGCCACCCGCGCATGGGGGCGCTTGACGTCCTGCCCTTCCTGCCGCTCGAGGACGCGACGATGGAGGACGCCGTGGCGGCCGCGCGGATGCTCGGCCAGCGCCTGTGGGACGAGCTCAGGATTCCCGTCTACTTCTACGAGGAGGCCTCGCTCGGGCGAAAGCGCCTCCTGCCGGAGATCCGCAAGGGCAACTTCGAAGGGCTGCGCGAGGCGGTGAAGACCGATCCCTCGCGGCGGCCGGACATCGGCGGGCCGGACCTGCACGAGACCTTCGGCGCGAGCGTGATCGGCGCGCGCAAGCCGCTTGTCGCGTTCAACGTCTACCTGCAGAGTCTCGACATGGAGATCGCGAAGGCGATCGCGAAGGCGGTGCGCGAGAGCTCCGGGGGACTCAGGAACGTGCGCGCGATCGCCATCGACACGACCGCCCAGGGCACCGTGCAGGTGTCGATGAACCTCGTCGATGTGGAGCAGACGCCGATCTTCCGCGCCTATGAGTTCGTCGCGGCGGAGGCTGCGCACTACGGTGCCGCGGTCTCCCACGCGGAGATCGTCGGACTCGTGCCGCTCTCGGCGATGCTCGCCGTCGCGGAGCGCAGCCTGCGCCTTCGGGGCTTTTACGACCAGCAGGTGCTCGAGGTGCGCCTCGCCCGGGAGGAGAAGGCGTGAGCCACCCCGACCTCGTCGTCTTCCACGCGCGCATCACGCCCTGCACGGAGGAAGAGACGCGCATGGGCCGGATCGGCGACCTGCGCACGATCGAGGACGGCGCGCTCGTGGTGCGTTCCGGCAAGGTCCTGCGCGTAGGCGAGACGGAGCGGGTGCTCGCGGAGACGACGCTCGGACCGGAGACACAGCTCCTGGACGCCGAGGGCCGCGCCATGGTGCCGGGCTTCATCGACCCGCACACGCATGCCCTGCACAAGGGAAGGCGCATCTCCGAGATGCAGCTGCGCCAGGAGGGGAAGGGCTACCTCGAGATCCTGGAGGCCGGCGGAGGCATCCAGGAGACCGTGCGCGCGACGTCCGCAGCGGACGATGCCGAGGTGGTGCGGGAGACGCGCCGCCGCATCGGACAGGCGGTCGCCTACGGCACGACGGCGGTCGAGGTGAAGACGGGCTACGGGCTCACCCCGGAGCGCGAGATGCACCTTCTGCGCCTGCTCGCCCAGGTCCGTCGCCGCGCCCCGATCGCGCTCGTGCGCACGTTCCTCGGCCTGCACGCGTGGCCGATGGGCATCGAAGACAGGCCAGCGCACCTTGCGGCGATGAATGCCCTGCTCGCGGACGTCGCCGCGAAGGAACTCGCGGAGATGGCGGACGTCTTCTGCGAAGAGGGAGTCTTCAATCCGGACGAGACGCGAGCCCACCTCGAAGCTGCGCGCTCCCGCGGCCTCGCGATCCGGCTGCACGCCGACGAGCT
>JAJYTV010000306.1 GCA_021792885.1 Bacillota bacterium | reverse complement strand
AGCCCCAGCTCCTGCACCGCGGCGTCGCGGGCGTACTGCTCGCCCTGCGGGCGCAGCGCTAGCGCATCGCGGCGACGGCGCGCGCCGAAAGCGCGGCCGCTTCGATCCGATCGACCACAAGCCCAGGGGCGTAGGAGCGCACCTGGCGGCGGCATTCCTCCTGCGTCGGAAGCGGCAGGCGTCCCGCGGCGATACCCTCGAGGATCGCCGCGAGCTCGCCTGCCTCGTGACCCGGGTAGAGCCATCCGCCGCCATCCCGCAGGAGCTCCTCCGGTCCGCCCGACCTGCTCGAGATGACCGGCACGCCGTGCGCGAGCGCCTCGGCGGCCGCGGAGCCGAAGCCCTCGTATTCGGACGTCAGCAGGAGCGCCGTGGCGTCCGCGAGCGCGGCGAAGGGATCCCGCCGCCAGCCGTGCCAGGCGACGCGATGCGCGATGCCGAGGGAAGCGGCGAGCGCCTGCATTTCTTCCTTCAGCGGCCCCTCCCCGTAGATGGAGAGGCGCCAGGGCGCCTGTACGCGGGCGATCTCCTCCAGGAGCCGGTCGAGGCGCTTTTCGGGCGAGATGCGCCCCATGAAGACGAAGTGCGCACCCGCCCGTGGCCGCCCCACGGGTGGCACGGCAAGCGAGACGGGGTTCCCGACGTAGAAGACGGGCCGCCCGACCTCGCCGCCGTCGGCGGCGCGCAGCCGGTCCTCGACACTGCGGGAGATGGCGAGATGCGCATCGGCGCAACGCAGCGGCGAGAGATCGCCGTAGGCGGAGGGCGGGCCGTGGATCCAGGAGAGGATTACGGGCGCATGCGGACCGATGCCGGCCGCGAGCCGTGCGATCAGGCTGAAGAAAGGGGTATGCGTCGCGAGGATGACATCGGGAGGCCCTCCTGTATCGCAGATCGCCCTGTACCCGTGCGCCCAGCGCAGGACGTCGGGCTCTCCCGCATAGCGCGGCGCGCCGCCGCCCGCCAGGGGGTCGTAGTGGACGAGCGGCAGCCCCTGTGCCCAGGGGTAGGGCGAGGGGCCGGCCTGCAGGATGCGTACGCCATGCCCGCGCCGTCGCAGCGTTCGCCCGACCGTCGCCACGACGCGTTCGAGCCCTCCCTGCCCGAGCGCCATGCCGAGCACGATGTCCCAGTTCAAGGCGTATCTCCTCCCCGCTGCGGCGGCAGGTAGCGCAGTGCCTCGCGCAGGCGCTGCGCTGCGAGGCGCCGCGCCTCGCGCACCCGGTGCGTCTGTCTGCGCGAAAGATCCTGCAAATCCCCGCGTCGCACCGCCGAAAGCGCGGCGGCGATCTCCCCAGGATCGAGCGGCAGGGCGGGATCGCCCTCCACGATGTCGCGCTCTCCCGTCGCGCCGCTTTGGGCGAGCACCGGCACGCCGCGCGCCGCGGCTTCCGCGATCGCATCCGTCTCTGCGGGCCGATCCGAGGTCACGAGGCAGAGCGACGCCGCGTCGGCGGATGCCCAGGGGTCGCCATCCGCCGGCAGGAGGATGCAGCGTCCCGGGAGCGACTGCGCCGCAGCGCGCAAGTCGCCGGGCACGATCGTCCCTCCGACGCACCCGATCGTGAGCGTGACGTCCTGCGGCAGGGCTTGAAGCGCCGCGAGCAGCCGCGGCAGACCCCCCTCCTCGTCCGGGCGGCCGATCCACAGGAGGCCGAGGCCCTGCCGCGGCGCGCCTACCTTCGGGAGCTCGGGAATCGGGCGCGGTGCGAACGCCACGGGTCTGGGCGGATCCGGCAGCGCCATGAGTCGATCGGCGTGCGCCGCGCTCGGGGCGAGATGCAGGTCCGCGTACTGCGCGAGCGGCGCGTCGGGCCCCTCGAGCGCCGTCAGCCACGAGACGAGCGCCACCTGCGTGCTGTAGCCGAGTGCGAGCCGGGCACCTGCGATGTCGCCCGGCTCGCCGGGGCAGAGGACGACATCGGCCGGCTCGCGTTCGAGATGGCGCCGCAGCCCGAGCGGCAGCCGCCAATTGCGCTGCCACTGCGCGGTCCACGGCGCGGTGATCGCCGGGTCGCAGGCGTGGCTGCGCACATCCCCCAGGGCGGCCGGCTCCGCGAGGATCACCTCCGGCTCGATCCCGCCGGCCGCCAGCGCCTGGCTGATGCCGAGAGCAGTGCGCAGCGTGGACGGCGGCAGTGCCTGGGCGGCGTAATAGAGAGCGACGCGCAAGGTGTTCCCCCCTACGCCTTCCCATGCTATGCACGCAGGCGGCGAGAGGTCAGAGCAACGTGAAGAGCCCCGGCACAGCCGGGGCTCTTCAGGGGTGCGCGACTTAGCCGGCGCGCTGACTCATTGCGTGAAGTTCCGCCGCGCACGAAAGGCAGACGTTCTTGCCATGGAAGTGCGTCATTTCTGACGCGTTGCCGCAGAAAATGCAGGCAGGCTCATACTTCTTCAGGATGACCTGCTCGCCGTCGACGTAGATCTCCAAGGAGTCCTTGTCAGTGATTCCAAGCGTGCGCCGCAATTCGATCGGCAACACGACACGACCGAGGTCGTCGACCTTGCGCACGATTCCAGTAGACTTAAGCATTCCGTGGTTCACCTCTGCTTTACCAAACCGTGAGTTTACTTTACCACATCCATTCGCCGTTGTCTTCCTCTACATGCATTGTCTGCCTATGCATACAGCCGATGTGCGAGCAGGTACGCGGTCAGCAGCACCGCGCTGATCGCGACCGCGCCGCCCGCCGCGACAGCGAGTCCAGCGTGCGGGCGCACGGCGTCGGGATGCCGGAACTCCCTCCAGAACCTTGCTGCGGCCAGCACGGCGAAGAGCCCTCCGCTGGCGGTGAGCAGGGCACCGAGGAACGTCCCGACCGTTGACGTGCTGCGATGCAGAAACCAGTCGAAGCGGGCGACGACGAAGCCGAACGCCATGATCGAGATGGCGGTGCGAATCCACGCGAGGAACGTGCGCTCCGCTGCGAACTTGTCCCGCACCTCGGACAATCGCTCCGCCCCCTCCCGCTGCCCCGGCCGTGGCGAGGCGTCGGCTGTCCGGGACATCTGCAGACTGCCGCATCGGCAAGCGGCATATGCACCCTGTGAAGCGGCCGTCAGGAGGGGGTCGTTGTCTGAACGTCCTATGTTCCTTCCTGGCAAGAGCAGGAAACGGACCAAGTCTATCCAATATCCACTTCACGGCGAACTTTGCCGTCGATCGATCAAGCGCGAAGGGGGCGAATTCCGTGCAAGGTGAGCCGAAGTCCCGACAGTCCGGACGGCGGTGGTGGTACATCGTCCTGATCATCCCTTTCATCGGCACCTTGTTCCCATCGATCTACAGTTCCGCT
>JAJYTV010000305.1 GCA_021792885.1 Bacillota bacterium | reverse complement strand
GCATCAACGCGCGCAAAGCGTCGTCACCAACGTGGCCGCTTCTTTCCGGCAGCGGGTAGCCGCTCTCGAGGGAGACCTTACCGCGGCACACAACCGGGTCAAGGCGCTCGAAGAGATCAACGAGTCTCAGCGGGAGACCATCGAGGCCCTCAAGCGTCACGCCGCCAGCGAGGCGGAGGAGTTGCGCAAACAAGGCAGGCACCTCTTGCGCACGGCGCTTTCCGGGATGCGCATTCTGGTGATCGGCGATGACAACCACCAGCTCTCCTACCGAGAGACTGTTGAGGGGTTCGGGGGAGACTTCGACTTCCTGTCCGGCTTTACCGACCCGAGGCGCGCAGCGGAGAAAGCCGCAGGTGCAGACCTCGTGGTGCTGGTGACGAGCTTTGTCAGCCACAAGATTTCAGGCCCTGTTGACGCAGTGGGTAGGCCGGTCGTGCGGGTTAACAACGGAGGCGGGCAGTCGATGCGTGAGGCCCTGGGGCGTTACGTCTTCGACCTATTGATGGAGGACAGATACCAACTATCTGCGAGCTGGCATCCTCCCCTGCCCTAAACGGCGGGGGTTCCCTGCGAGGGACTTGCGAGGTTGGAGTCTGCGTCCAGCGAAGCTGGGCGCCTTGGCTCCATCGGGCGGAGCGCCGGGCTCTCCGTCTGGCCCTCGTCGGGCCGGGCCGTGTCAGACGGCCCTTGCTGCAGCAGATCAACCGCTGCGGCAGCGATGTTCAGGGCGGCAACGGCATCGGCCATGCCGCGGTAGCCGCAGGCGACACATCGGAAGTCTGCCTGCGTCGGTCGGTTCGCTCGCGTTGCGTGCCCGCATTTCGGGCAGGTGCGACTAGTACGGCGCGGGTCCACGAAGAGCACTCGGACACCGGCGCGCTCTGCCTTGTACTGGATCTTGTCCACAAGGTCGCGGAAGGTCCAACTCGACACCATGCGGTTGAAACGCCGTGACCCGTGCAGCCGATAACGGATGCCATCCAGACGTTCGAGGGCGATCACCGGGTCGGGATGGTGGGAGGCGATCTCCACGAGCTCCGCGCTGATCTTGTGGTTGAGATCGGCCATCCAGCGCGACTCCTTGCCCCGCATGGCCCGGATGCGGTCGACCCGGTGGTGCCTTCCATAGCGCCGCCGCAGATCCGCGAAGTGCTCGCGCCCGGCACGCACTGCCTTGCCTGGCCAGACCCGCACGCCGTTCGGTGTGGCTGCTGTCGCAAGACGCACGATGCCGAGATCCACACCGATCACCGTTGGGTGCCCGCCACAGGCGGTAGGTGCGGTAGCACTGTGTACAGGAAAGACAGCGTACCAACCGTCGCTACGACGGATGAGGCGAGCATCGCCACGGACGTGACCCATGGCCTGCGTGTAGCGAGCTGGGACAGAGAGCGGCAGCCACAGGTACTGCCCGCGCACTCCGGTCGAGACGCGGAGCACGAAACGGCCGCCGCTCTCGACGATGGCGTAGGCGTTCACCCCGAGCCCGATCCGGTTGGTGCGTCGCACGGTCGGAAACGACGCCTTGCGACCAGAACGCCGCAGGGCGAGGAACGACCGCACCGAGGAGGTGGTCTCATTCACGGCCATGCGGGCGTAGTCGGCCGGCAGACCAAGCCGACGCGCTTCAGGGTACACAGCGGTGTGCAGGCGGGCGCGGCTCGCAACCCCCAGCGTCTGCGCCTGGGCGAGTCCGAAGGACACCGCCTGGGCGAACTGCCCGGCGATAGCATCTAGCCACTGCTGCTTGCGCTGAGTTGGGGGCAACACCTTCACGACAACTGCTTCTGTACCCTGCATAACCACAGTTTACCACACGGAAGAGGAAAGGAGGGAGCCCTCGCTTCCCTCCCATGGCTGAAGCCAGCGGTATCCGGACGGACGAGCACGGTGATCTCGTGGTAGGCAATGTGATTCACGCCAGTCGTGAGCGGTCGCCGGCTTGGGTGAAGGCATGGGACACACTCGACGAGATCGAACGCCTCGCAGTTCAGGACATTGAGCGGACGAACACCAAAGCGGCCGGCAGGGTTGTGGACGCCGTACAGGAGGCGCGCAGGCACTTGATGGACGCGATCGCGTAACGGAGGTGGCTGTGTGAGCGAAGATAGGATGAAGCGGTTTGACGAGATCAAACTGGCGGCGCTCAACTGCACGGCTTGCCCCCTTGCACCGACTCGGACGCAGGTGGTCTTCTCTCGGGGCGATCCAAGGGCTCGCCTCTGGATCATCGGGGAGGGGCCCGGAGCTGACGAAGACGCAACAGGCACACCGTTCGTAGGGCGGGCTGGGCAACTTCTGGATAAGATCCTGGTCGCCGCCAAGATCGGGCAGAACGAGGTGTTCATCACGAACACAGTGTTCTGCCGGCCGCCGGGGAACCGAGTCCCAACCAACGAGGAAATAACCGCGTGTTCCGTCCACCGTGATGCACTCCTAGATCTTTGGAAGCCGCCGATCGTCGTCCTTCTGGGCGCCACGGCGGCTCGCGTATTCCTTGGCGCCGATCGGCTCGCCGACCTGCGTGGCCAGCGGGTCGAGCGCGACGGGCGCGCCTACTTCCCGACCTTCCATCCGGCGTACCTGCTGCGCGATCCGCGCCAGAAGGACCCAGCGTGGAAGGACTGGCAGTTGATCCGCGACGCGCTGCGGGGGCTCCCACCAGACGGCGGGGGAGCGCCTGTCGATCCGTCGGATGAAGCCCTCGTGGCGTCCCGCTCCCTGATGCCATACCTCGAGCAGCCGGTGATGACGCCGGAGGGAACAGGGCGGCTTGTCCAGGTGTTCCTGGGGCGTGCCGCGGTGGTGCTGGACGTCAAGCCGTCGAAGGTCACGTACTTCCCGACGGAAGTGCTGGCCGAGCTGCTGACGAGGCGGCGTGCCGGGTAGTGCAGCCCACCCGTATAACTGAGAGCAACTCACCAAGACCTGCCTGAAGAGGCGTGGACCTACCCCTCGGATGTAGACCGTGTTGGGAGGTGAACGCATGCTGAGACTCCGCGACTACCAGGAAGAGGCGGTCCAGACCGTCATCGACGAGGCCCGCCAGGGAGTTCGGAGGCAGCTTGTTGTTCTCCCCACCGGCGCCGGCAAGACGATCGTCGCCGCAGCCCTGTCCGTGAAGGCCAGCGGTCGCGTGCTGATGCTCGTCCACCGCGACGAGCTGGTGCAGCAGTCGGTCGAGAAGTTCGGCTACATCTGGCCGGAGCAGTCCATTGGAGTAGTGAAGGCCGAGCGTGACGAGCACGACCGCCGGGTGGTGGTCGCCTCGGTCCAGACGCTCCAGCACAAGCGCCGGCGCGACCGCCTCGA
>JAJYTV010000304.1 GCA_021792885.1 Bacillota bacterium | reverse complement strand
GGCGCTGACCGCGAAGGCACGTCAAGCGGGCTTTCGCGCGCTCTCCTTGAGCGTGCAGCCAGAGAACCCGGCGAGGCGCCTCTACGAGCGGCTCGGCTGGATGCGCGTGGGCCGGAGCGAGGACGCCTGGACGATGCTGCGCCCCCTCTCGGAGGCGCCGCCCAGCAGCGGGGTGTAGCTCCCGCTCATCTGCGCGACGGGCTCCCCGCGCTCGTCGTACGCCTTGCATTCCGCGAAGGCGAGCCTGCGGCCCGCGTGGAGGAGCTGCGCCCGAGAGTGCAGCGATCCGCCGCGCGTCGCGCGGATGAAGTGGACCTGCAGGTCGACGGTGACGGCGCGCTGGACTGCGCCCTCGTCGAGCGGCTGGCCCGCGAGGTTCGCCATCAGGGCGTCCGCGACAGAGACGAGGGCGCCGCCGTGGGCGCGCCCGAGGCGCCAGGAGCACGGGAGAGAAGGGAGCCTCGGGGAAAGGCACGGGCCGTCCTGCTCGCGCCGACCCGCGAGCACCGACCCGCGAGCACCGACCCGCTCTCTTTGGCGTGATCCTCGGCCTGCGCGTCGCGCGCCGCAGCGGAAGACATCTGAAGGCCGTGCGCCAGGGCGACGCCCACGGCGGTCGAGAAGGTCAGACATCGACGACAACCGCGGCCACCTGCTGGTCAGGATACCGCCGCGGCTACTCCCCATTCGAGTAGGACGATCCTCCTCATGCGCGGACGTCTTTCCCCGGGGCTTGGCGCACTTCCACGGCGCACGCAGCGGGAGCCCCACCACGCAGCACCTTGATGGCCTGGGCATCTGCTGGCAGCCGGCGGACGAGTGCGGCGACGTGCGCCGGCAAGTCGTCGCGCAGGGAGTAGTAGGTCCAGCGGCCCTGCGGGTGCTCTTGCACGAGACCGGCCTCCCGCAGGCGCCTCAGGTGCTGGGAGACCGCAGGCTGGCTGATCGGCAGGAGTTGCGCGAGCTCGCAGACGCAGACCTCCCGCTCGCGCAGCAGGGCGAGGATGCGCAAGCGGGACGGATCCGCGAGTGCTCTGTAGAGCGTGGCTTCGGCTTCATACATTCGCAACACCTCATAAGGATTCACTTATGGATGGCACCATGCTACCATACCCGAGGAAGCAGCGCAGGCCGTCCTTGGGAGGTGCCCCTCTGTGTCCGATCCGGTGCTCGCGCTCGCGCTCTTCCTCATCGTGCTGGTGCTCGTGATCTGGCAGCCGCGCGGCCTCTCGATCGGCTGGCCTGCCGCCGCGGGCGGTGTCCTGGCCGTCGCGATGGGCATCGTCAGCCTGTCCGAGGTCGGGACGGTGATCGGCCTCGTCTGGGACGCGACCCTGACGTTCGTCGCCCTCATCCTGATCTCCCTTGTGCTCGACGCAGTCGGATTCTTCGAGTGGGCGGCCCTGCACATGGCGCAGCGCTCGAGGGGCAGCGGCCTGCGCCTGTTCCTCTACACGCTGCTGTTGGGAGCCGTCGTCGCGGCGTTCTTCGCGAACGACGGAGCAGCTCTCATCCTCACGCCGATCGTCTACGAGCAGGTACGCGCGCTGCGCCTCGCGCCCGCAGCGATCCTCGCGTTCGTGATGGCCGGCGGGTTCATCGCTGACGCGACCTCCCTGCCGCTGATCGTCTCGAACCTCGTCAACATCGTCTCCGCCGACTACTTCCGGATCGGCTTCGCGGCCTACGCCGTGCGCATGGTGCCGGTCGACCTCGCGGCGCTCGCCGCGAGCCTGCTTCTGCTCTACTTCTTCTTCCGCAAGGACCTCCCGCGCCGCGTGGACACGCAGGGGCTGCGCCCTCCCCGCGACGCTATCCGCGACCCGAAGCTCTTCGCCGCATCCTGGGTGGTGCTGGCACTGCTCCTCGTAGGCTACTTCCTGACGCAGGCGCTGCACCTGCCCGTCTCCTCCGTCGCGGGCGGCGCAGCGCTCGCGCTGCTGCTGCTCGCCCGCCGCAGCCCGGCCGTGCAGGTCCGCAAGCTCGTTCGCGAGGCGCCGTGGAAGATCGTCGTCTTCTCGATCGGCATGTACGTCGTGATCTTCGGCCTGCGCAACGCCGGCCTGACGGCGTTCCTCTCGCAGACGCTGCACGCCGCCGCCGGCGCGGGACGCCTCTTTGGCATCCTCTACACGGGCTACCTCGCCGCCGTGCTCTCCTCGGTGATGAACAACATGCCGACCGTGATGGTCAACGCGCTTGCCATCCACGGCGCCGGCGTCACCGGGGGATTGCGCCTCTCGCTCGCGCTCGCGAACGTCGTCGGCAGCGACCTCGGCCCCAAGATCACGCCGATCGGCTCCCTCGCGACGTTGCTCTGGCTGCATGTCCTGGAGCGGCGCGGCATGAAGATCGGCTGGGGCTACTACATGCGCGTCGGCGTCGTCCTGACGCTGCCCGTGCTCCTCGTCACTCTCCTCGCCTTGTATGGCGTCACCGCATTCTGACACGAGACGAAGGGAGACTCCGAGATGGACAGGCCTCTGATCTATTTCCTCTGCACCGGGAACTCGTGCCGCAGCCAGATGGCGGAAGGGTTCGCGCGCCAGATCCTCGGCCGGCGCTTCGACGTCGTGAGCGGCGGCATCGAACCGTCGCGCGTGAACCCGCTCGCGATCCGGGTGATGGCGGAGGCGGGGATCGACATCTCGCACCACGAGAGCAAGCCGATCGACCAGGATCTGCTGGGCCGCAGCCAGATCGCCGTCACCCTCTGCTCTGATGCCGAGGAGCGCTGCCCGCTCACTCCGCCGCAGGTGCGCAGGTTGCACTGGCCGCTCGACGACCCCGCTCGGGCAAAGGGAAGCGAGGAGGAGGTCCTCGCGGTGTTCCGCCGGGTACGCGACGAGATCTTGCGGCGGATCGAGGATCTCGCCCGCGAGATCTGAGCCGTGCAGGCAAGCCCGTCAGTGCGATGAAGGGCCCGCCCGCGCGGCCTTGCGGGCAGGGGGGCAGCCAGGAGAAGCATGGCAATCTGCGCGCGTGATCCCAGCTTTGGCAGGAGATTTCGCAAGACGGAGGAAGCTTCACCCCTAGTGGCAGCGGAGGGGGGCCTTCCCTTGGAGCGAAGCCTTGCACCGGAGGATGTCCAGCAGTCGTTGGTGTTCCTCGAGAAGACGATCCATGACGCGGCGCATTCCGCCGCGGAGAATGAACGCGATGTCCACCGCGTTGCCGACGTGCTGCATGAATTGACCTCTAGGAGCCACGAGTCGGCGCAGGCGGTCGCACAAGTGCAAGAGAGCGTCGCGGGCGTTGCGCAGCGCCTGGAGACGCTCGCTTCGTTCAGCGAGGAGATCAACGCGCAGACGACCGAGACGAGCGAC
>JAJYTV010000303.1 GCA_021792885.1 Bacillota bacterium | reverse complement strand
ATATCCGTGGTCCGTACTCGCACGAGCCGGCGCGCATGGAGGTGTGCCTGCTCGGCATGCAGGGCCTCGGCAAGCCGGGCGTGCACCAGCATCAGCTCACCTATTGGGGCATGCCGCGCATGGAGGGTCTGGCCGGCACCTCGTTCTGGAACCCGGAGATCGCCGAGCGCCTTGCGATTCCGCCGCTCTCCTCGATCGCCAACTGGCAGGAGTCGGCGCTGCCGAAGACTCTGGTGCACACCCACCTGAAGACCGAGGAGCCCTTGAAGTTCATGGGCACCGGGGCGATCGAAGGCGCGGTCGCCTCGCAGTTCATGGAGTATCAGTTCCCCATCGCCACCAAGGAAGGCGCGCGCATCCGCATGATGTGGACGGACTGCCCCTGCCGCACCACCTGCTGGAACGGCGGCAACGACACGGAGGAGGCGCTGCGCAGCGAGCAGGTGGAGTGCATCATCGCCCAGCATCCGTGGTTGGAGAACGATTGCCTGTTCTCGGACATCATCCTGCCCGCCAATACGCACATGGAGGTGGACGATATCGTCACCAACGTGCGCCAGGGCGGCCAGTTCGCCGACGTGATGATCTGCGACAAGGCGATCGAGCCGATCGGAGAGTCCAAGAGCGATTACGAGATCGTCTACGAGATCGCCAAGAAGCTCGGCTACGACAAGCAGGTCTCCGAGGGTCTGACCACCGAGGATCTGCAGAAGAAGGTCTTCGGCTACATGAAGCTCGAGCGGATGATCAGCTGGGAGGAATTCCGCGAGAAGGGCTACTATCTTTACCAGGTGGCCGAGGACTGGGAGAAGGATTCCCCCGGCTGGCGCAAATTCGCCGAGGATCCGCAGAAGCACCCGCTCGGCACGCCCTCGAAGAAGCTGGAGTTCTATTCCGAGCGCCTGGCCAAGCACTTCCCCGACGACAAGGAGCGTCCGCCGAGCCCGCAGTGGGTGGAAAAGAGCGAGATGCATGACGAGCGGCTGTCCAGCCCGCGCGCCAGGGCCTATCCGCTGCTGCTCATGTCGAACCACGGCCACTGGCGCGTTCACGCCCAGTGCGATGACATCACCTGGACCCGCGAAGCGCCGACCTGCAAGATCACAGGTCCCGACGGCTACAAATACGAGCCGATCTGGATCCACACCTCCGAGGCGGCGCGGCGCGGCATCCGCCACGGCGACATCATCAAGATCTTCAACGAGCGCGGCATCGTGCTCGGGGGCGCCTACGTCACCGAGCGGCTGCGCCCCGGTGTGGCCTATATCGACCACGGCGCGCGCATCGACCCGATCATCCCCGGCAAGGTGGATCGCGGCGGCGCGATCAACACCATCGCTCCCACCGGCACCACCTCCAAGAACGCGGTCGGCCAGGCGACCAGCGGCTACCTGGTGGAGGTCGCCCGTGTGACGGGCGAGGAGTGGGACGAGTGGCGCAAGGCCAACCCCGAAGCTTTCTCAAGACCATACGATCCGGCCGCAGGCCTGCGCTTCGAAGCCTGGGTCGTCGAGGAGGAATACGCGCGATGAAAACCTTCGTTCTCGATCTGGATATCTGCAACGGCTGCTACTGCTGCCAGATTGCCTGCAAGGACGAGCACGTCGGCAACGACTGGATGCCCTATGCCCGCCCGCAGCCGGATACCGGTCAGTTCTGGATCCGGCTCAACGAGACCACGCGCGGCACGGTGCCGAAGGTGCGCGTGTCGTACTTCCCGCAGATGTGCATGCATTGCGAGGACGCGCCGTGCATGAAAGTCTGTGCGCCGGGGGCGATCTACCGTCGCGAGGACGGACTCGTCATCGTCGATCCGAACAAGTGCACCGGCTGCAAGCTGTGTCCGGATTCCTGCCCGCATGACGCGCTGTTCTTCAACGAGGGGATGAACCTCGCGCAGAAATGCACCGGCTGCGCGCATCTGCTCGATGATGGCTGGGATGTGCCGCGCTGTGTGGACGCCTGCGCGAGCGGGGCGCTGCACTTCGGCGAAGAGGAGGACCTGAAGGATCTGATCGCCAAGGCGGGCGAGCAGCCCAAGGGCTGCAAGGGTCGGGTGATCTACATCAACAGACCGAAGACATTCGTTGCCGGCACGCTCTACGACCCCATCGAGAAGGAGGTCATCATCGGCGCCACCTGCACGCTGACCGACAAGGCGAGCCGCGACACCTACCACGTCGAAACCGACGGCTTCGGCGATTTCTGGTTCGAGGGGCTGCCGGAGGGACGCACCTTCTCGCTCAGATTCGACAAGGACGGCAGGAGCAAGACCATCGACAGCATAGATGCCGCCAAGGACGTCAATCTCGGCGACGTGGCCATGGGCATGTCCTGACAGAGAGCCGGCCGTTCCCCCGGGGCGGCGCGGCGGGCCCGAAGCGGCGGAGGAGCACAAGATGATCGAGATAGGTTCGTCACCGCGCGCCCCCTGGGGCGGCTTCCAGGCGGAGATGCCGGACCTGATCGCGGCGCTCGGCCGGCCGGATTTTCCGCGCCGGCTGTTCCAGGTGGCGCGGAAATTCACCGACTGCCACAGCGTGACGTCCTTCGCGTTCGGCACCGCGCGCTCGCCGCGGCTGCTCTTTGCCGAGAACGTCGGCGACGTGCCGGTCTCGCGTCAGATCGCCGACGAGTACATCGCGCACTACTGGCGATTCGATCCGGCCAATGGCCTGACGCCCGACACCATGCGCGCGGGGTCTTGCCGCGCCATGCTGATAGGCGCCGACGAAATCGCCCACCCGTCGTATCGGCAGCACTGTTACCGGGCGATCAAGCTGGTCAACCGGATGACGATCATGCGCCGTGCCGGCGACAGCGTCATCCGCGTGAACTTCTATCGCGGACGCGGCAATCGCGCATTCGACCACGGCGTCGACGCCATCGCCGCGGCAGGTGATGCGCTGATCGCGCTCATCGCCCGTCATGATGCCTGGGCCGCAAAAGCCGACGGTGGCGAGGACTTCGAATACCTGGAGCGTCTGCGCTATCTCTGCCCGAGCATGCCCAGGCGGCAACTCGAGGTCTGTGCGCTGATCGTGCGCGGCTTCTTCTCGGAGGCCATCGCGCTGAAGCTCGGCATCTCGCTCAATACTGTGCTGACGTTCCGCCGCCGGGCATATGCGCGCTTGCGCATCTCCAGCCAGAACGAGTTGATGCGGCTGGTGCTGTCCTGAGCGACGCAGATGAGCCATAGCCGCGAGTTATGCATGGACCCGTGGAAGTCATTGGACGGCAGAGGCGGGCGCGCCTACGATCGCGCGCAGTGACGGCGCCGAAGCGGCGCGAGAGAGAATACGTGACGGAATTCATCGAACCCGGAACCGGCTT
>JAJYTV010000302.1 GCA_021792885.1 Bacillota bacterium | reverse complement strand
TCCGATCTTGCTGATGGAGAAGTGGCTGCAGAGCACCTCGAGGGCGCCGTCGAGCACTTGCGATGGGCGAGGAGAGCGACCGAGCTTTAGCGAGAGCGCGAGAAGCGCCTCCAGCGCGACCTGAGCGGTGGACTCCGGTTCCAGCGTGTCGGGAATTGCGGCTCACCTCATTACAATGCTGCGGGCCGTGCCGTCCCCATTCCAGGGCAGTGGCCCGTCGAGGCGGCGTTCTGCGGCGCCCATGGCGCCAAACGAGCAATGGCAACCTCCGGCAACGCTCGCCCTTTCGACGATTTTCGCATCGACTCCTGCTTCACACGAGACGTCTGCTCGGACATATCCCCGGCTCTTCGCCATACCCTCTTAGCCGGAGGGAAGCACCTTGCACCCACTGCGCGCCTACTTTGAACTCGGTCGCACCCGGGTCATGCGCCGCATCGTCTGGTACCTCGCGGGGGCGGCGTGGCTGCTTCTCGCCATCGCGTTCGGCGCCTACGCCGCAGGGCAGCTCAGCGCGCTGCAGCGCGCGGACCTGCTCGCCTACCTGGGCGGCTTCCTCGGCAGCCTGCACGGCGGACTCCCGCCGGGCCCCCAGCTGATGCGCGCCGCGCTCCTCGGCGACGGGCGGCTCGTGCTGCTCGGCTGGATCTTCGCCCTGAGCCTCGTGGGGGTAGTGCTGAGCTGGCTCTCGCTCGGCGTCAAGGGCTTCGCGATCGGCTTCAGCGCAGCGTTCCTGCTCGGCGAACTCGGGCCGCGCGGCCTGATCCTGCTCGTGCTGGGCGTCCTGCCGCCGGCGCTCCTCGTGCTGCCGAGCCTCATGCTGCTGTGCGAGGCCGCCATGGCCTACGCCTCGGACTTCTACCACGCGCGGTGGCGAGGCCCGGCGATCGCGCAGGCGCTCGCTCGGTTCGCCGGAGCGGGCGGTTTGGCCCTCGCCGGCATCGTCCTCGCGGCCATCTTGGAAGCGTACGTCAGCCCCCTTGCCCTGCACTTCCTCTGGCCGTATGTTGGAGGTTGAGCGGACAAGGAAGGAAGTGCACCCGTTGATCATCGGGCTACTCAAGGAGATCAAGGCGGACGAGAACCGCGTGGGTCTCACCCCTGCCGGCGCGCGCATTCTGGTCGGCGCCGGCCACCGAGTGGTCGTCGAGAGCGGAGCCGGGATCGGCTCCGGATTCCCGGATAGCGAGTACGAGCAGTACGGCGCGCAGATCTCCTCGGACAAGCGTCGCATCGCCGACGAGGCGGACCTCATCGTGAAGGTGAAGGAGCCCTTGCCGGAGGAGTACGACCTCTTCCACCGCGGGCAGGTGCTCTACACCTACCTGCACCTCGCCCCGGCGCGCGAACTCACGGAGGCTCTCCTGCACCAGGGCGTGATCGGCGTCGCGTACGAGACGGTGCAGCTGGCGGACGGATCGCTCCCCCTGCTGACCCCGATGAGCGAAGTGGCGGGGCGGATGGCGACCCAGATCGGGGCGCACTGCCTGGAGAAGGCGCACGGCGGAAGCGGCGTCCTCCTGGGCGGCGTGCCGGGCGTCCTGCCGGCCCACGTCGTCGTCCTGGGCGGCGGCACGGTCGGGCAGAACGCGGCCCAGATCGCCGTCGGCATGGGCGCGCGCGTGACCGTGCTCGACCTGCAGGCCTCTCGTCTGCGCTACCTCGACGATATCTACCAGGGACGCCTGCAGACCCTCATCTCGAACGAGCACAACATCGCGGAGCAGGTACAGGACGCCGATCTCCTGATCGGCGCCGTCCTGATCCCCGGCGCGCGCGCGCCGAAGCTTGTCAGCGAGCAGATGGTCGCCGCGATGCGCGCCGGCTCCGTGATCGTCGACGTAGCGATCGACCAGGGCGGGTCGATCGAGACGATCGACCGGATCACGACGCACTCGAACCCGACGTACGTGCGCAGTGGCGTCCTGCACTATGCGGTCGCGAACATGCCGGGCGCTGTGCCCCGCACCTCCACCCTGGCGCTGACGAACGTCACGCTGCCCTACCTGCTGAAGATCTCGAACCTCGGCCTCAAGGAGGCCCTGCGCCAGGATCCCGCGCTCCTCAAGGGCGTCAACACGTATGAGGGCAAGCTGACCTACGAGGCGGTGGGCAGCGCCCACAACATCGAAACGGCGCCGATCGCATCGCTTCTCGGCTTCTGAACGCGGCGCCCTTCGCATAGGGATCCGTTCAGGGGTCGAGCGCCCGGACCCCGGCGGCCGGCCGTTGGCCGTCCGCCGGGGTTTTTCACCGCACTTGTATAGGCCGCCCAAATGCGGCACATGATACGCGTAGAGGGCGGCGGCGCCGGGGGAGGGAACGTCTGTGAGCGACTGGATCGCGGATTTCATCAACTACCTGAGCGTGGAGCGCGGCCTTGCGTTGAACACGCTGGAGTCGTATGGCCGCGACCTGCGCCAGTACGCGCAGTACCTCGGCGCACAGGACTACCCGTCGCTCGACGCCGTATCGCGCGAGACGATCGTCGGCTACCTTTTGCACCTGCAGGAGGAGGGCAAGGCGACCGCCACCATCGCGCGCCGGCTGGCTGCACTCAAGGCGTTCTACCAGTACCTCGTGCGCGAACGGCTGATGAGCGAGGATCCGACGAGCAACCTCGAGTCGCCCAAGCTGGAGCGGCGCCTGCCGCGCGTGCTCTCGGTCGGAGAGGTCGAACGCGTGCTGCGTCAGCCGGATCCGCACTATCCCGCTGGCCTGCGCGACCGCGCGATGCTGGAACTCCTCTACGCGACCGGCATCCGCGTGTCGGAGCTCGTCTCCTTGAACCTCGGGGATGTGAACCTGGAGCAGGGCTACCTGCGCTGCATCGGCAAGGGCCAGAAGGAACGCCTCGTCCCCATCGGCTCCTTCGCGATGGAAAGCCTGCGCCAGTACCTTTCGCAGGCGCGGGGCAGGCTCGTGCGCGACGTGCGCGAGCAGTCCCTGTTCGTGAACCACCACGGCAGGCGCCTCACGCGCCAAGGATTTTGGAAGATCGTCAAGCGCTATTCGCAGGAGGCGGAGATCGACCGGTCGATCACGCCGCACACGCTGCGTCACTCGTTCGCGACGCACCTTTTGGAGAACGGCGCCGACCTTCGCTCCGTGCAGGAGATGCTCGGCCACGCCGACATCTCTACGACGCAGATCTACACGCACCTGACGCGTGCGCGGCTCAAGGAGGTGTACACCCGCTCGCACCCGCGCGCATAGCGGCGGTGCAATACTCGCAGGCTCGCGAGGCGGACATGCTAGCGCCGAGGAGGTAATGCCCCCGTGCGCAGATCCGCAATCCTCGCGAGCCTCGCCTTGCTGTTCTCCGGCAGCTTCCTG
>JAJYTV010000301.1 GCA_021792885.1 Bacillota bacterium | reverse complement strand
GACGGCCGACGAGCTCCTCGCAGCGGTAGCGGCTCGTGATCTGCGCGCTCGAGGTGCGCTCGCCGATCGGGCCGAAATCGATGCGCAGCCGGTAGGCCGGTTTGCGCGCCTGCGGGAACTCCTGCGCTTCCACGATCCGTCCGATGCGCAGGTCGAGCTTCTGGAAGTCTTCGATCGTCGCCAAGGTCGTCGCTTCCTCCCGTGTGGCCTCGTTCAGCGCAGCTGGGCACGCTCCCAGTCGAGCAGGGCGGCCTTCGTCGCCGGGCCGTTGCCGGCGCCGTAGTTGCCGAGGCCGCCGGACCGCGGCACGACCCGATGGCACGGCACGAGCAGCACGAAAGGGTTGCGTGCCATCGCGGTGCCCACCGCGCGTGCCGCGCCCGGGTGCCCGATGCGCTCGGCGAGCTCGCCGTACGTCGCGACCTCACCCGGCGGGATCTCCATCGCCGCGCGCATCGCGGCGGTCCGGAACGGCGAGATGCCGGAGAAGTCAAGTGCCACCGGGAAGTGGCGGCGGCCCAGGAGATGTTCTCTCAGCGCCTTCTCCCATGTCCTCGGGGCTGCCTGCCCGCCCGTCTCCGCGCCGAGCGACACCTCCACGATCGTGCCCGCTTCCAGCCAAAAGGAAACATCGCCGAACGGAGCGCCAGCGCGCACCACATAGTGGTCCATCCAATGCCTCCAAGCCTCGCATGTTTCGCCGGAAGAGCGCGCGTTCCTCCGCTCTACGGCTGCAGCCGCGCGAGCGGAGCATCGAAGAGCTGCACGCTCTCCTGTGCGCTGAAGTAGAGGTAGCTCCCGTCGATGGACGCTTGCTCGGCGCCCCAGAAGATCGGGGCCGCCGCCAGGGTCTGGGGGTTCACGGCGTAGAGCTGGCCGGGGCCCGTCAGGAGGTAGAGATGGCCCTGCGAGTAGTACATGTGGGTCAGTGAGCCCCAGGTCCCCGGCGCCGCCTTGGCGTCGAACGCGCGCACCGTGATTTGGTCGGTCGCCGGATCGAGCCGGAATACGGCGCTGCGGTTCGCACCGAAGACGCCGTAGGGCGTCGAGACGAGTCCGCCCCACTCGGGAGCGCCCTCGGCCGGCGTGACCACGTCGACCACGCTCTGCGTCTGCGGGTTCCACACAAATACCCTGCCGCTGCGGTGCAGCGGCGTCACGAGCGCGCCGCCTAGCGCGGTCGTCGTCCCTACGAGGAGTCCGTTCTGCGCGTACGCAAGCGAGGTGATCGCCTCATCCGGCACCGGCGTCGGGAAGGTCTGCAGCGTGCCGGACGAGGGGTTGTAGTAGCCGAGCTCGCCGGGCAGGTAGCCGTCGGTCGGAACCGTGCCGATGTATACGCCCGCGGGCCCCGCCGCGAGTGCGAAGGCGCGCGTCTCCTGCGGGTCTCCTGCAAGCTGGACGCGTCCGATCATCTGCGGGTTGCCGGCGGCGAGGTCCCAGGGCTTCGATTCGTCGTACGCATAGAGGTAGGCGCCCGGGTAGGCGCCGATGTAGAGCGTTCCGTCATACGCCGCGAAGCTGTCCGCCTGCGCGGGGAACGGGTAGCGCAGGAAGGTCCTGCCGACGACGTGCGTCACCTGCCCACCGAGGTAGACGGAGGCCCAGAGCGATCCATTCGGGTCGGTGTAGAGCGCGTGGATGATGCCCGGCGTTCCCGGGAGGCTCGGAGCGCCGAAGGCGTAGGTAAGACCGCCGGCGCCGGGCTCTACCGAGAGGATCGCACCACTGTCGAGCACGCCGATGAGCTGTCCGCCGATCGTCCCGGCCGCGACCACCGGCACGGACTGCAGGGCCGCGAGGGCGTCGGGATATGACGAGACGGCAGGGGGCTGGGTGGCGCTAAAGTTCCAGCCCTGTGCGATGCGGCCGCCCGGGAGGAAGGTGTACATCTGCCCGCCGATCGCGACCGATGTCGTGTCGGCAGCGCTCAGGTGCGGGTAGCCCTGCTGCTGCACGCCGCCTTGGTAGATGTCGAGCGCGCGCGACTCCCAAAGGATTTCCACCGTGTTCTGGTCATCCACCTGGATGCGCACGACGCCAGAGGTCTGGCCGCGCATGTCCTGGAAGACCTGCACGGCGCCGCTCTGCGGCGAGAACTGCACGACTTCGGTGTACGGCGTGAGGCCAGCGTAGACCGTCCCGTCGAGGGCGGCGACGGCATGCACCTGGGACTCCCCCGCCTGCCCGAGCGTGCCGTAGTCTTGCAGGTGGCCGGTTGCGGGGTCATAGGAGTAGAGCTGCTGTGCGCCGATCCAGACAAGTCCCGTCCCTGGGTCCACCGCGAGTGACCAGATCGCCGTCGCTGGCAGCGTCGCGACCAGCTTGGCCGCGCGCTGACCCGGCGTCCAGGCGTAGAGGTATCCGATGGTGGTCTTCGAATTGCTCGTCACGCCGGTGTAGATCGTACCGTCGAGCCCGCGCGCGATCGCCCACGCATTGTAGCCGTGGGTCAGCGGTACCTGGGCGACGACGCTGCCGCCTGGCGTCAGCTGCACGATCTCGGGCGGCATGCCGTTCGTGACCTCGTAGACGTGTTGCGGTCCCACGAGGGCTGCCGGCGTGTGCTGCATCTCCACGGGGTCGCCGACGAGGTGCATCCCGAATTTGGCGGTCGGCAGGTAGGATGCGCTGGCGGTTCCCAGCGCGAGGATACCGATCGAAGCGGTGGCGAGGAGAGCGGCCGACAGACGGCGCATGCGCAAGTTGCTGTTCCTCCAGTGGGGGCGAATCCTGTCGGCTCCACTTCGTTCCGCGCGCCCCATCTCCTTCCACGAGGAGGTCTTGCGATGTTCACCTGCCCCTTGAGCGCCGATGTGTACCTGAGGATCCTCGAGCAGCGCGACGCCGAGCCGCTTTTTGACCTGACCGACCGCTCGCGCCAGCATCTGCGGTGCTGGCTCCCGTGGCTCGACCAGGTCGTCCGCCTGGAACACACAGAAGCCTTCATCGCCGCCGGCCTGCGCCAGTTCGCGGACGGGCTCGGCATGCAGGCCGGGATCTGGCGCGGCGGGTGCCTCGTGGGCGTGGCCGGGCTCCACCCGATCGACTGGCCGAACCGCCAAGGCTCGCTCGGCTACTGGCTCGGGGCGGAGCAGCTGGGCCAGGGCCTCGCGACGCTTGCAAGCCGCGCCCTCCTGCGGACCGCGTTCCTCGACTACGGCCTGCACCGCATGGAACTGCGGGCTGCCACCGGGAACCTGCGCAGCCGCGCCGTGGCGGAGCGCCTTGGCTTCACGCTGGAGGGCGTGGCGCGCGACGCCGAGTGGCTCTACGACCACTACGTCGACCACGCAGTCTACGCCCTGCTCGCCGACGACTGGCAGGACCTGGCTTGACCGCGAC
>JAJYTV010000300.1 GCA_021792885.1 Bacillota bacterium | reverse complement strand
TCTCCGTCCTGGGGCTGTAAGCCCATGCGACTGCGCGAGGAAGCGCTCGAGTACCACCGCGCCCACCACGGCAAGATCGAAGTGACGAGCCGCGTGCCGCTGCGCGATCAGCAGGACCTCTCGCTCGCCTACACACCGGGCGTCGCGGAGCCGTGCAAGGTGATCCAGGCGGAGCCCGAAGCGGTGTACGAGTACACCAACCGCGGCAACCTCGTGGCGATCTTGACCGATGGGTCCGCTGTGCTCGGACTCGGGGACATCGGCCCCGCGGCCGGACTGCCGGTGATGGAGGGCAAGGCCGTCCTCTTCAAGGCGTTCGGCGGCGTCGATGCGTTCCCGCTGCTCGTGAACACGAAGGACGTCGGCCAGATCGTCGAGGTCATGAAGCTGCTGGAGCCCGGCTTCGGCGGCGTGAACCTCGAGGACATCGGGGCGCCGCGTTGCTTCGAGATCGAGCGGCGCCTCAAGCAGGAGCTCGATATCCCGGTCTTCCACGACGACCAGCACGGCACGGCGATCGTCGTGGGGGCGGCCTTCCTGAACTCGCTGCGGGTCGTAGGCAAGCGCATCGAGGACATGCGCATCGTGTTCAACGGCGCCGGCGCGTCCGCGACCCAGGTCGCCCACATGCTCCTCGACCTCGGCGCGAAGGACGTCGTGCTTTGCGACCGGCAGGGCGTGATCTACGACGGACGCGACGGGCTGAACGAGGACAAGGCGGCGCTCGCGCGGGTGACGAACCCCACGCGCATCAAGGGCACCCTGACGGATGCACTCCGGGGGGCGGACGCCTTCATCGGGCTCTCCGTCGCCGGGGCCGTGACCATGGACCAGCTGCGAGGCATGAACAGACAGGCGATCGTCTTCGCGCTGGCGAACCCCGTTCCCGAGATCTGGCCCGTCCAGGCGGTAGAGGTCGGCGCGGCCGTCGTCGGCACCGGCCGTTCGGACTTCGCGAACCAGATCAACAACGTGCTCGGCTTCCCCGGCGTCTTCCGCGGCGCACTCGACGTGCGGGCGCGCGACATCACGGAGGGCATGAAGAAGGCGGCCGCCAGGGCCATCGCTGCGCTGATCAGCGACAGCGAGCTGCGGCCGGACTACGTGATCCCCGCGCCGCTCGACCTGCGCGTCGGTCCGGCGGTCGCGCGGGCCGTGGCGCAGGCGGCGATCGACGAGGGCATCGCCCGCCGCCTGTTGGACCCGTCGGAAGTCGAGCAGCACTGCATCGCACTGACGCGACCGAGCACATCCGCGTAGCGGGGAGAGGACAGTGGCATGAAGCTCTACGAGTATCTCGCCAAGGGAAGGCTCAAGGCGCACGGCATCCCCGTGCCGCCCGGCAAGCTCTGCCACACGGCGGACGAAGTCGCAGAGGCCGTGAAGGAGATCAGCCCGGCGGCCGTCAAGGCCCAGGTGCTGGTCGGAGGGCGCGGCAAGGCGGGCGGCATCAAGTTCGCCCAGACGCCGGAGGAAGGGCGCAAGGTCGGGTCCGAGATCCTCGGCATGAACCTGAAGGGGTACACCGTGGAGCAGGTCTACGTCGAGGGCAAAATCGACGTGGAGCAGGAGTTCTACGTGTCCGTCACGGTAGACCGCAACGCGCGCAGGCCCCTGATCATGGCGTCGTCGCACGGCGGCGTCGAGATCGAGGACGTGGAGGACAAGTACATCGTGCGCCGCCACGTGGACGAGGCGTTCGGCATGCAGTTCTACCTCGCGCGCGACATCGCCGCGGAGATGGGCCTCACGGGCGACATCCAACGGCAGGTGGCGCAGATCATCCTAAAGCTCTACGAGGTCTTCCGCACCGAGGACGCGGAGCTCGTGGAGATCAACCCGCTCGTCGTCTCCAAGGGCCAGGTCATCGCGGCCGACGCGCGCCTCAACATCGATGACGCGGCGCTCTTCCGCCACAAGGATCTGCCCGAGGTGAGCGAGGGCACCGAGCTTGAGCTGCGGGTGAAGGAGATCGGGCTCGCGTTCGTGCAGCTGGACGGCGACATCGCCGTGATGGCGAACGGCGCCGGCATGGCGATGGCGACGCTCGACGCGCTCCAGCACTACGGCGGGCGTCCGGCGAACTTCCTCGACGCCGGCGGCGGCGCGTCGGTGGAACCGACCGCGCAGGCGATGGGCGTGCTCGTCGACATGCACCCGAAGTGCATCTTCGTGAACATCTTCGGCGGCATCACGCGCTGCGACGACGTCGCGAACGCGATCATGCAGGTGAAGAAGACGCGCGGCATCCCGGTCCCGCTCGTCGTGCGCCTCGTCGGCACGAACGAGCAGGAGGGTGTCGACATCCTGCGCCGCGAAGGCATCGATGCCTTCCGCGAGATGAGCGAGGCGGCGCAGAAAGCCGTCGCACTCGCGGGGGAGGGACGCTGACATGGCGATCATCATCAATGACGAGACCCGCGTCGTCGTCCAGGGCATCACAGGAAACCAGGGCAGCTTCCACACGGGACAGATGATCGCCTACGGCACGAAGGTCGTCGCCGGCACATCGCCGAGCAAGGCCGGACAGGAGCACCAGGGCGTGCCCGTCTACGCGTCGGTGCGCGAGGCGGTCGTGGAGCGCGGAGCGAACGCGTCGATCATCTTCGTGCCTGCGGCGGGCGCCAAGGACGCGGCGTTCGAGGCGATCGACGCCGGCTGCAAGGTCGTCGTCATGATCCCGGAGCACGTGCCTGTCCAGGACTCGATCCTGATCGTGGAGTACGCGCGCTTCCGCGGCGCCAAGGTGGTCGGTCCGAACACGTTCGGCCTGATCTCCCCCGGCAAGTCGAAGATGGGCATCATGCCGAACCACATCTACAAGCCAGGCCCGGTCGGCCTCGTGGCGCGCTCCGGAACGCTCTCCTACGAGATCGCCGCGGCGCTCACGAACGCGGGGCTTGGCCAGACCACGGCGATCGGCATGGGCGGTGACCCGGTCGTCGGCCAGGTGTTCAACGACGTGCTGCACGAGTTCGAGCGCGACCCGGAGACGAAGGCCTGCGTGCTCGTGGGCGAGATCGGCGGCAGCGCCGAGGAGGAAGCGGCCCAGTTCATCAAGACGATGACGAAGCCCGTCGTCGCGTACCTCGCGGGCCGCGCGGCGCCTCCGGGAAAGCGCATGGGACACGCAGGCGCGATCATCGAGCGCGGCCGCGGCACGCTGGAGAGCAAGCGCGCGGCGCTCGAGGCGGCCGGAGCCACGGTCGTCGAGATGCCGTGGGAAGTCGCCCCGGCTGTGAAGCAGATCCTGGGCTGAGAACGCGCGCAGAGGACCGCCCCCAGACCGGGGCGGTCCTCTGCGCGTCGTCTCAGCGGTCGATCGGGGCGGGATGCAGGGAGGGCCTCCTGAGC
>JAJYTV010000299.1 GCA_021792885.1 Bacillota bacterium | reverse complement strand
GATCTGCACCCGCACGGCGCGGACGGGACCGGCAGAAAGCGCCCCGAGGGCGCAGCCGAGCGCGTCCAGCAGCCTGACCTTGAGCGCCGAGACGGTCGCGGGCGAGAGCACATCCCACCGCGCGCCGGATGCGAACGCGGCCAGTTCCTCGACCTTGGCCCGAACCCCGACGGATGCGATGCCAGTTGCCATGTGCAACATCTCCCATCTGGCAACTCAGCATAGGCGCACCATATACCAAGGGAGCGCTTCACTCTGGAATACGTGCCATCAAAAGATCGCATGGCGGCGGGGACGTGGCAGAGAGGCGCCTCGCGCAGGGCCTGCCTGCCGCGACCGGGCGCGTGGTGACGGATGACGTCGGCCGACCCGGGGCGCGTTCTGCGACATTACCCTGTTGCATCCGTCGCACGGCGCCGTCCCCGCCCTTCACCCGCACCTTGCCGACCGCGTATTCGACGCTGCCGCGGACCGTCTTGCCGATCAGGCAGAGCTCGCGCGTGGCGAGCGCCTGCGCGCGGTAGTCCTCCGATCGCGCCGCTTCGCCGCGCAGGATCGCCGGATGGACGGCGATCCTGCGCGCGTGCGCCATGCGTGGGAAGTCCGACACCGTGCCCTCCACGCGCTTCGCGACCTTTTCGACCGCCAATCGTGCGCTGCAGCACGCGGAACAGCGTGGCGCTGTAGCAGGCGCCGACCGCGGCGAACAGGAGCTGCTCCGGGCTCGTTCCCTCCGCCTTGCCGCGCATGTCCGCCGGCGCGGAGTGGGGGACCCCCATCCCCCCCAAGCGCGACGGATCCGCTGCCCTCGCACGCGACGCCTCTCCAGGCGATGCGTGCTTCGTATACGAGATCTGCCTGAAGGCCTCCCTCTCGTTCGGGTCGGGCGCGGCATCCTCTGGACGGCGTGCGCGGCCTCCCGGGGCGGCCGACGGGCGCCAGCGTCGGACGCTACTTCGCCGGCTTCGGGCGATAGCTGCCCGGTACGGTGCGCATGCTCACCGCCAACCGGTTCCATCCGTTGATCGCGACGATCGCCAGCGTGAGGTCGACGATCTGCCGCTCCGAGAAGTGCGCGCCGAGCCGCGCGTAGAGTTCGTCGTCGACGCCGCCCTCGATCCGGGTCACCGCCTCGGCGTAGACGAGGGCGGCCCGCTCGCGCTCCGTGTAGAATGGGGTCTCCTGCCAGGCGCTCAGGGCGAACAGGCGCTGGGCATCCTCACCGCCTATGAGCGCGTCCTTCGTGTGCATGTCCAGGCAGTACGCGCACCGGTTGATCTGGGACACCCTCGTGCGCACGAGCTCGAGCAACTGCGGCTCGAGTCCGCTCTCGCGCACGTAGTCCTCGAGCCCGCGCATGGCCGCATACGCCCCGGGGGCCACCTGGGGATAGGCAATCCGTGGCTCCATCGCGCATCACGCTCCTCTTCTTATCCGGTCTCGGTCTGCGCACCGCACGGTCGGGTGCGCTCGTTTATCCTCAAGGCGCACCTTTGCAGACAGGTTCACCTTCACAGGATAGCGCGGGAGGGCTTGTGTCCAGGTAGCCTTCGTCACCGTTTTCTGGGTCATGGCGGATGAGAGGCGGGATGGCGCGTTGCGGGCGGTCGCCATGCGGGTCTTGCGGGCAGACGTCGTCGTCGCTGGGGAGACGGTCGCCCGCATCGGGCGGGGACAGGCCTGCCTGGTCGGCTTCGGGCGCGACGACCAGGACCGGGACCTCGACTGGATGGTGCGCAAGCTCCATGCGCTGCGCATCTTCGAGGACGAGCGCGGCAGGCTCTCCCTGAGCGCGGATGCGCTCGGCCTTGCCCACCTCCTCGTGCCGCAGTTCACGCTGTACGGGGACGTCGGGCGCGGCAACCGCCCGGACTTCGGCCCTGCGATGCCCCCGGAGGAGGCGCGCGCGCGCTGGCAGGCGTTCCTTTTGCGCTTCGGCGCCGCCGAGGCCGGCATCTTCGGGGCGGACATGCGCGTTTCGCTCGAGAACGACGGACCGGTCACGATCCTCGTCGACTCGCGGCGCGGCGATTGAAGGGGAGTGGGACTGTGCACATCGAGGCCGCGGTGTTCGGGCCGTTCGCGACGAACTGCTACTTCGTCTGGGAGGATCCCAAGCAGGCGCTCTTGATCGACGCGGGCTTCTTGCCGGGCGCGATCGAGCGCAAGGCCAAGGACCTGTCGCTCGAGATCTGTGCGATCCTCATCACCCACGGGCATGGCGACCACATCGTCGGAGCGGAGACGCTGCGAGAGGCGCTGCACTGCCCACTCTACTACCCCGAAGGCGATCTCTTCCTCGCCACCGGGAACTTCTACGGCGAGCGCTACGAGGTGCCGCAGCCGAGCAGGACGCTGCGCGGCGGGGAAGTGCTCGAGCTCGGCGGGATGCAGATCGAGGTGCTCCACGTGCCCGGCCACTCGCCGGGGCACGTCGCGTACCGCATCGGCGACGACCTCTTCTCCGGGGACTGCCTCTTCCGGCGCGGGATCGGCCGTTTCGACCTTGAGGGCAGCGACGAGATGCAGCTCTACGCGACGCTGCGCAGCCTCCTTGCGCTGGGGGACGGCGTGCGCGTCCATCCTGGCCACGGGCCAGGGACGACGATCGGCGAGGAGCGCCGGGAGAACCCGTTCCTGCAGATCTGACGATCGCCTGCGAAAGGGGCTGGCGGCATGTGGCGAAGGCGCCTCACCGAGACGAAGCGCGGCCGGTTCGAGGTCTTCGAAGCCGGGGACGGCCCGCCGCTTTGCGTGACGCACCTCTACTCGGAGTTCAACGTGTCGGGTGACCTCTTCGCGGCCTCGTTCACGCCGTACCGCACCGTCTTCCTCGTGAACCTGCGCGGTGCGGGTTCGTCCGACCCGCCCGAAGCGCCGCAGGACCTCTCGATGGACGCGGCGGCGCAGGACCTCGAGGCGATCCGCGAGGCGCTCTCGTTCGCGCAATGGGATTTCGCGGGCCACTCGACGGGCGGGATGCTGGGGCTGCACTACGCCGTCACGCTCCCGGCCGGCCTGCGCTCTCTGACGCTCGTGGGCGCCGCGGCGTCGCGGCACTACGCGGACACGCCTGCGTGCATCTACCACCCGGCGCACCCTCAGTTCCAGCGCATGCAGGACCTGATCGAGGCGCTGAAGTCGGAGGGGCTCGCGCCACAGGAGCGCCGGCGCCTTGCGGAGGAGCGCACGAAGCTCTCGCTGCACCGCCCGGGGCGCTACGGCGACTACTTCCCGAAAGAGGTCACGAAGCGGATCTGCGCGTCGCGCCTCGACTACTACGGCCGCGAGGATTTCCCGCGCTTCGACCTGCGCGAGCGGCTGGGGGCGTGCACCGTGCCCGCGCTCGTCGCCTGCGGGCGCCACGACGTGCAGTGAGA
>JAJYTV010000298.1 GCA_021792885.1 Bacillota bacterium | reverse complement strand
TCGCGCGAGTACGCGGAACAGCTGCATACGGACGCCCGCGTCCTGATCGAAGGTGTCCGCCAGGACCTTACAGGACAGATCGCTGCGTCGCGCGAGTACGCGGAACAGCTGCATACGGACGCCCGCGTCCTGATCGAAGGTGTCCGCCAGGACCTTACAGGACAGATCGCTGCGTCGCGCGAGCACGCGCAACAACTGCATACGGACGCCCGCGTCCTGATCGAAGATGTCCGCCAGGACGTTCGCCTCGTCGCCGATAGCGTCGCGACATTGAGCGAAAAGCTCGACCGGATCGCGAACGACCACGAAGGCCGTATCCAGCGCCTCGAGCAAAAGTTGCCGTAGTCCTGCGCTGGCAATACCGGGCAGGCGTGAGACGACTTTAGAGAGGGTCGATTCGGTCGCCCTGATGTCTCTACCGTGGGCGAACCGGTCTGGGCTGTCCTAGCTCAGGTAACTCGCGAGGGTGGGCAGCTTGAGGTTCGCTCCTGCGGCCACGGCGGCCTGGTAGGCCGTCTGCTGCGCCGTGAGCTGCATGATGATCTGGGCCATGTTCACGTTCTCGACGTTCCCCTGCTGCGTCTGCAGTGTCGTGGAGGTCGACGTGAGCTGCGAGATCGCCGCCTGTACCTGGTTCATGTTCGCGCCGAGTGCGGCGCGCACGCTGCTGAGGTTGCCGGCCTGTGCCTGCAGGGCGCCGAGGTCGGCCTCGACGGCCGCGGTGTTGCCGGCCTGAAGGTCCATCTGCAGCGCGGAGAGGATGTTCGGGATCGAGAGGTTCAGCGCGGTCGTCGTGGTCTGCGGCGGGCTCGAGGCGCTCGTCACGTCGCCATGCGCCGTCGCGTACTGCTGGGCCCAACTCGGCATCGTGGACAGCTGGGTGCCGGATGCGAACTGCGGTCCGCCGAGCACGGAGGTCGCGTTGACCGACGTGGGAACCGTCACGCCCGCCCCGATCTCGACCGCCTGCGGCGTGAACGTGGCGGCGGTCTGCTCGCTGCTCGGGGTGTTCGAACCCGTCAGGGGCGCCACCTGGGCCGTGCCGGAGAAGACGTACTGCCCTGCGTAGGTCGTGTTGGCGAGCGAGGCGAACTGGCTCACGATGCCCCCGGCCTGCTGGGCGAGATCCCCCATGTTGGATGTCGTGACGGTGCCCGAGAGACCCTCGTTCGCCAGTGACATCGCGGACGAGACCAAGGTCTGCATCTGCCCGAGCGTCTGGTCCGCCGTCGTCATCTGGCTCTGCGCCATCTGGGCGTTGCTCTGGAAGGACTGTGTCTGCGAGAGTGCCGCCTGCAGGTTCAGGACGATCGCGGTGCCCGAGGGGTTGTCGGACGGCTGCGAGATGGCGAGGCCCGAACTCGCCTCCTGTTGGGTCTTGACGTAGGCCGCCTGTGCCTGGTCGATGTTCTGGCTGAGGTTCTGGTACATCATCAGATCGGAGATTCGCACGGGTCTCCCTCCTCGCAAGGACTCCCTGGAATGAAAGCTGCTACACCGCGCTGATCAGGGACTGCAGGGAGCTGTCCATGATCTGCGCGACCTTGGCGGCGGCGGTATACATCGCCTGGGCCTGCACGAGGTTCGACATCTCCTGATTGATCGAGACGCCCGACACCGAACTCTGCTGGCTCGTCACCTGGCTGAGCAGGGACTGCGCCGTGTTGCCGAGGTTCTGGGCGAGGTCGACCTGGCTGCCCATGTTGGAGACGAAGCTCGCGTACTGCGAGAGCGGCCCGCCCGTCTGCTGGGCGATGTTCGCGATCGCCGTGGCGTTCGCCCCGTCCCCGGCGGAACCCGTCGTCGTCGTCGTGCCCCCGGAGGTTGTCGTCTCGGCGGCCGACGCGGCGATGTAGTTCCCGTTCGACTGGATCAGCGGGTTCACTTCGATGTTCGCCGGCGAGATGGCCGGTGCGGGGGTCGTTCCACTCGGGTTCTGCGCCGTGAAGAACGCGGGACCCGGCGACCAGGTTGTCGTCGTCCCGGTACCGGTCGACGCAGCATCCTGGTAGCCCGCCTGCTGCTGGGTGTTCACCGCGCTCGCGAGGTTCGAGATGGCCTGGGTGAACTGGTACATCAGCGAGGGCGGCGGCCCGGCGGCGGTCGGGTTGAGGTCCGTGTTGACGAACTGGTAGGCCGCCCCGATCGTCCCCTGGGTCGGGGCGATGGTGGTGCCTAGCGTCCCGGCCGCCGCGCCCGCCGCCGTCGCCGTCAGGGAGAACTGCGGCGCGCCGGCGGTCGCGCTCGGAGTCAGGGTCAAAATACCGTAGGACTGCCCGCTCAGGAGCGTGATGGGGTTCCCGCTCGCGTCCTGGATCGAGACGCTCACCTGCGTGATCGCGTTCGGCGTCAGGGTCCCCTGCGGCGCGGGCGCCCCGCCCGGCAGCGTGACGGTCTGTGTCACGGTGATCGGGATCAGCTTCGAGAGGCTGTTGAGGACGTTGTCGCGCTGGTCGAGAAGGTTGTTCGGCTGCTGGCCCAAGGCCTGCGCCGACGCGATCGTGCCGTTGAGGTTCGCAAGCTGCTGCAGGTCGGAATTCACCGTGGCGACGTCCTGGGTCGCCTGCGTCTGCGCCTGCTGCCCGACGTTTTGCAGCCCTTGGTAGATCTGCTGGATCTGCGCGGTCAGCGCCTCGCCGTCCTGCTGCACGACGGTGCGCGCCGCGCTGCTCTGCGGGTTCTGGCTCAGCGTCTGGAAGTCCGAGAAGAAGCGGTTCATCGCGGCCGAGAGCCCGTTCTGCCCGGGCTCGTTCAGCACGCTCTGGGCCGCCGTGAGATAGCTCTGGCTCGTGGTGTAGAGGCCCACGGCGCTCTGCGTCGTGCGGAAGAGGCCGTCGAGGTAGCTGGCGCGCACGCGGTGCACGTTTGAGATCTCGACGCCGGTGCCGAGCTGCGGGGTGTACGTCCCGCCCATGTCCGGCTGGGCGTAGGCGGTGGTGGTCGCGGGGTCCGCGACCTGGCGCGAATAACCAGGGGTGGCGTCGTTGGCGATGTTCTGGCCTGCGACATCCATCAGCACCTGCGCTGCGGAGAGCGCGGTGTTGGCGATGTCGAGTCCGAAGAACGATCCTGGCACCGGAATCCCCCCTCAAAAGAGCCGATCAGGCGAGGCGGTCGATCGCCCGCTGCTCGCCCAAGATCGCCTTCATCGTCTCCTGGATGAGTGCAAGCTGCTCCGTGAGCAGCACCGCGTTCGTGGTGTTGCGCCGCCCGGCTTCCTCGGCCGCGTCGTGCAACTCTTGTGCCAGCGGGGCTGGGATCGTCTCGGGCAGCGGGGTCTGCGCGGCGCGGCGCATCAGGTCTTCCTGCTCCGCCACGAGCTCCGAGAGGCGCTCCGTATCGGCGGCCATCACCGCCTGCTGGATCTCCCCGAGCACGTCGACGAGCGACTGG
>JAJYTV010000297.1 GCA_021792885.1 Bacillota bacterium | reverse complement strand
GAGCGAGTAGGTCAGCTGACCGCCGCCCGCGAGATCGAGTTCCGCCTCCTCGTAGCCTGCGGGCGAGAGGGGCTGGCGGACGGCGCGTACGCCAGCAGGATAGGACCTCGCGCGCGTAGGCGCGGCCTCGTAGACCACGCGGCCGTCGAACGTCGTGGCCTTTGTGCTGGCGGCTAGGGAGGGATGGGCTGCCGCTGTGGACTCCCTCCCCTGCGTCCCGCAGGCGGAGAGTGCGAGGGAGAGAGCGATCAGGAGGGCAGCCCCCAGAGTGGAGCTTCTGCGATCCGCCACTTTCGTTCACCGGGCCGGCGGCGTCTCGGGAGATGCGGGGGGGACCGTGCCGCCAAGGCCCTGGACAGACATTCCTCGGCTGGCACACGTTCCCCTGTTGTGCGCATAAGGATCCCCTGGCGCCGTCTGCCAGGGGATCCTTATGCGCACAAGAGATGGGGCGTCAGGGGTGCCAGGCGGCCGATTCGAGGTAGAGGCGACTCTGCGTGACGCCGAGCGTCACGCTGTAGCTGCCCCTTTGCTTTACGCCGCCGGCTGAGAGCGTCGCGTAGGGGAGAGCGACAGTCACTGCAGTGGGGCTGCCGTCCGCCCGCAGCGCCGCTGAGATCGTGACGGCGGCCGCCGGCTGGATCTGCCACGGTCCCGGTGGGGGGAGCCCGCGCAGACTTGGATCTGGACCGAAGCCTGCGAGCGGGGCGCCGCCGCCGGCCGCCAGCGCGCGCAGCGTGCCGGCGAACATGCGGATCGACTGCGCCACGAGGCTCCAGGTCCCTCCGCTTGCGGTGAGGGCAATACTGCTGCCGCCCGTGAAGTTCGCGCTGGAGACGGTGAGATTCGTGTCCGAAAGCCATAGGGGCACCTCGTGCAGCGCCGGCGGCAGCGTCGCCTGGAAGGTGGGGGATGGTGCCGCAGACCGGGGCAGCGGCGCCAGCTCTCCGTGGTGGGGCTGCTGCGTCAGCGACGCGAACACGACGTAGCGCTGCGGCGTGAGGTAGAGGGCGTTCAGGGGATAGCAGGCGATCAGCGCGAGGGATGCCTGCGGTGTATTGGGCAGCGCGCTGTCGGCGGGGACGATGCGGTGGCCCGTCACCCGGAAGGTGAAGGTGCCCGCAGCTGTCTGCACCGTCAGGGGGTCGCCTCGTTGCAGGGTGTCGATGTTGCGGAAGAAGGTGAGGTTGTGCGCGACGATCACTGCCGTACCCGGGCTTCCCGGCATCACGCTCTGCGGCTCGTGACCCGGCGCGACGGTGAGGATCTGGTCGCTCGTCCCCTGGAGCACCGCGAGGTTCAGACCGAGACGCGGGATCCGCAGGTCCGCCGCCACGGCGCCGGGTATGGGCTCCGGCTGCGTAAGCGCAGTGAGTGCCGCGGTTACTTCGCGGCGCCGGACGCTCTGCTTCCAGTCCGGCGCCGCAGCCCGCAACCGCGCCTGCCCGAGCCACGCGTACCCGATGAACAGCAAGGGGAGCGCGAGGACAATCGCGCCTGCGGCGATCAGCGAGATGCCGAGGAGGCGGCTTTTAGGCCCGCGCACGGCGCAGGAGCAAGCTGCCGCCCACGATCAAGGCGAGACCGGCTGCAGCGAACGGCAGTACCGGGATGCCGGTCGTGGGCGACGTCGCGCCAGGTACCGATGCGGCGGGCGCGGTGATCGCCCATCCGACCATGGCCACGGGGATAGGGTGCGTGAGGGTCTCGCCGGAGATCGTCGCGGCGACAGGGTTCACCGCGAGTGTACCGGCCGGGGTCACATTGTAGTAGACGCTCTTCGGCGACACCGCGCTGCTCTTGAGCGTGAACAGGACGGGCTTTTGGAACGCCCCGACCAGCGCCCCCGTGGTCTGGTCGACGACCTTGAAGGCGAAGTCCGCGACGACCGTCTGGCCGGCGGGCGCCGCCTTCTGGAAGTTCGCGGTCGGGCCCTCGAGCAGCTCGAACTGTACCGGGCTTGAGAAGGCGCCTGCGGGGATCTCGACCGACATGCCGCCGTAGCTGAGGGAGCCTGCGGCCCCTGCCCCGAGTGTCGTCCGGGCCACCACATTCGGGAACCCGTGTTGCGTGAAGTCCGGGACGGCTGGAGGAGCGGGCAGGGCGCTCGTCGGGGTCGTCACGGCCCAGCCGACCATGGCCGCGGCGATCGGGTGGGTGAGAGTCGTGCTGGAAATCGTCGCCGGCACGGGATTCGCCGTCAGCGCGCCCAGCGTAGAGACGTTGTCGTAGGCGCTCTGCGCCGTCACGTCACTGCTCTTTAGCGTCAGCATGACGGGCTTCTGGAAGGTTCCCAGGAGCGCCCCGGTCGTTTGGTCGACGACCTTGAAGGCGAAGTCCGCGACGACCGTCTGGCCGGCGGGCGCCGCCTTCTGGAAGTTCGTGGTCGGCCCCTCGAGCAGTTCGAACTGCACAGGATCCGAGAAGGCGCCTGCAGGGATCTGCACGCTGAGCCCGCCGTAGCTGAGCGAGCCTGCAGCGCCCGCAGCGAGCGTGGTCTGGGCGACGACCTGCGGGAATCCGTACTGGGTGAAATCCGGGACCTGCGGGGACTGCGCACCGGCCAGAGCGGGTGCGGACAGGGTAACGAGCGCGGCGCCAAGCGCCGCAAAGGTGCGCAGCGAACGTGACAAGGGGCAGACCTCCTTGCTTTGGTCTGCCCCCTATACGTTCCAAGCCTGCCATTTGGATTAGTCTCTGTTCACAAATGTTGTGGAACTCCGTATGCTTGTTCTGGGAGAAATTGCCATGAGATTCAAGAAAGGGGCATCTCCGCCGGGCTCATACCTCGCGGCACAGGTGTGGCTGCGGCTGTCCGCAGCGGAGGCGGAGCGTTGCCGCGACCTGCGCGCAGAGTGCGCCCAGGTCTGGAACTCGGCGCTCGTGGAGCGAAAGGCCTGTCACGAGGAAACCGGCAGGTATCCGTCCGCGCTGACCCTCTACCGCAGGCTGAAGACTGGGAAAAAGTCGCGACTGCACTCGCAGACCGTGCTTGATGTCTTCTACGCGCTGGACGAGCACGTAGCAGGAACCATGGCAAAGAGGCGCGATGGAGACGCGGCGGCGAGCTTCCCCTGGAAGGAAAAGCGCTTCCGCACGGTGACCTGGGCGCAGGACGCGATCTCCTTTCGCGGAGATCGTCTCCGTCTCGGCAACGGGCAGGGGAACCAGCCCCTGCTGCTGCGTGTGCCGCGCTTTTGGCGTGATCTCCAGATCGTTTCCGTGCGGCTGCTCTACCAGCGCCGGCGCTATCGCCTGCAGGCGATCTACCGTGTGCCGCCGGTGGAGATGGTCGATCGCGATGGCGTGGCTGGCGCGGATCCTGGCGTGAGGAACCTCCTCGCCCTGACCGATGGAGCGCATGCGCTGATCATCTCCGGCAAGCGCCTCTCCTAC
>JAJYTV010000296.1 GCA_021792885.1 Bacillota bacterium | reverse complement strand
GTTCATCGAGGCGCTGAAGGACGGCACGCCCCTGCCGGTCGGGCGGCGCATCGCCGTCGTCGGCGGCGGCAACACGGCGATGGACGTCGCGCGCGAGGCGCTGCGCCTCGGAGCGGAGGACGTCGTCGTGCTCTACCGGCGCACGGAGGCGGAGATGCCGGCCTTCCGGCACGAGGCCCTCGAGGCGATGGCCGACGGCGTGCGCTTCCTCTGGCTCACGCTGCCCGTGGCGCTCTACGGCGAGGGACACCTCGAGGGAGCCCGCTGCGTGCGCATGGAGCTCGGGGACCCGGACGCGAGCGGCAGGCGCCGCCCGCAGGTCGTCGAGGGCAGCGAGTTCGACCTGCCGCTCGACACGCTGGTTCGCGCCGTCGGACAGCAGTACCGCAAGGACTTCCTCGCCCGCATCCCCGAGATCGGGGAGGCGGACGCGAAGATCGTCGTCGACCCTGCGACCGGTCAGACGCGAAACCCCCGCTTCTTCGCCGGCGGCGACGCCGTCAACGGCGGCGGGACGGTCGTCGAGGCCGTCCGCCACGGCAAGATCGCGGCCTATGGCATCGACCGCTACCTCCAGGGAACGCGCGAGGGGGGGAACGCGCAGTGAAGGAGCCGGCGCTCACGCTCACCGCAGGCGACCGCAGCTTGACCGTCCAGCGCGACTGGTGCAAGGGCTGCAACCTCTGCGTACAGTCCTGTCCCGCAGGCATCCTCTCCCTCGATGAGGGCGAGCGGATCGTCGTCGAAGACATCTCCCGCTGCATCTTCTGCGGCGTCTGCGCCGCGCGCTGCCCGGACTTCGTCTTCACGCTGGCGCGGGAGTGGCAGCCGCAAGTGGCGATGGGGGGACCAGCATGAAACTCATTCAGGGGAACGAGGCGGTCGCGCTCGCCGCGGCCGCCGCAGGCTGCGACTTCTACGCTGGCTATCCGATCACGCCGGCGACCGAGATCATGGAGCAGATGGCCAGGATCCTGCCGCCGCAGGGCGGGGTCTTCATCCAGATGGAGGACGAACTCTCCGCCGCCGCCGCCGTGATCGGCGCGGCCTGGGGCGGTGCCCGGGCGATGACCGCCACCTCGGGACCCGGCTTCTCGCTGATGCAGGAGCACATCGGCTACGCGGCGATGACCCAGACGCCCTGCGTCTTCGTCGACTCGCAGCGCGGCGGCCCCTCGACCGGCCTGCCGACCTTGCCCGCCCAGGGCGAGGTGATGCAGTCCCGCTTCGGCAGCCACGGAGACCGCGTCGCCATCGTGCTGACAGCCTCTTCGGTGCTGTCCGCCTACGAGATGACCGCGCGCGCCTTCGATCTGGCCGAGACCTACCGCCAGCCCGTCGTGGTGCTGCTGGACGCCGTGCTCTCGCACATGCGGGAGAACGTCGACCTGCCTGAGATCCAGCCCGTGCCGCGCGTCGTGCCGGAGCTGGGCGAGGATTTCCAGCCGTTCGGCGACAGCCCGTTCGTGCCGTTCGGCGAGGGGCACCGCACCGTCGTCACCGGCCTCGCGCACGACGAGACGGGCCTGCCGAAGACGGCCGGCGGGAAGGCGACGGAGCGCCTCCTTCGCGCGCTCGAGGCGCGCCTTGCGCGCGACGCGCGCGAGATCACGTACTACAGGGCCCACGCCCTCGAGGGCGCGAAGGTCGTCCTGCTCTCCTACGGCATCACGGCGCGGGCTGCGCGCGAGGCGGTGGACGTTCTGCGCGGAGAGGGGATCGCCGCGGGGCTTCTCGACCTGCAGACGATCTGGCCGTTCCCGGACTGGCTCGTGCAGGAGGTCGCGGAGCGGGCCGACGCCATCTTGGTGCCGGAGCTCAACCTCGGACAGCTCGTGATCCCGGTGCAGGCGGCCGTCGCGGGCCGCTGCCGCGTCGCGCCGCTCGGACGCGCGGACGGCAACCTCTTCACGCCGGAGGAGATCGCGCAGGCGGCGCGCGCGCTGCTCGCCGCCGAGGAGACGGGAGGGGTGCTGCATGGCTAGCGTCGGCCAGGACCTGACCGAGTACCTGCGCCAGGAGATGATGCCTACCGTCTGGTGCCCGGGCTGCGGACACGGGATCATCGCCCAGGGCATCGCCACGGCGCTGCAGCAGATCGGCGCCGACCTCGACCAGGTCGTGGTCGTCGGCGGCATCGGCTGCTCCGGACGCACGCCCTTCTACATGAACACGGGCGCGATGCACACGACCCACGGCCGCGCGCTGGCCTTCGCCACCGGCCTCAAGCTCGCGCGCCCGCGCCTCACCGTGGTCGTCACGATGGGGGACGGCGACGCGCTCGCGATCGGCGGCAACCACTTCATCCACGCGGCGCGCCGCAACATCGACCTGACGGTCGTGCTCTACAACAACTCGATCTACGGCATGACGGGCGGTCAATCCGCCCCGACGACGCCGCAGGGGTCGCGCTCCACGACGACGCCGCTCGGGTCGATCGAGCCGAACTTCGACGCGACCGTGCTGGCGCAGGCAGCGGGCGCCACCTTCGTGGCACGCTCCACCACGTTCGACTTCCAGGAGATGCCCCAGCTGATCGCCCGCGCGATCCGCCACCCCGGCTTCAGCGTCGTCGAGGTGCTGAGCCAGTGCCCGACCTACTACGGCCGCCTGAACCGCCTCGGTGAGGCGCCGGAAATGCTGCAATGGGAGCGCGACCGCACCCTGCCGGTGCCGGACGGCCCGCTGCCGGAGATCACCCGCGAGGACCTCGTCGGCAAGCAGCCGATCGGCATCTTCCGCGAGGAGATCCGACCCGAGTACACCGCCCGCTACCGGGAACTCTGCGCGGCGGCGGGAGGGACCTACAATGCGTAGCGATCCCCTGCGCATCCGGCTCTCCGGCCGCGGCGGCCAGGGCATCATCCTCGCCGGCACGGTGCTGGCCGAGGCCGCGATGCAGGACGGCCTGCACGTCGTGCAGACCCAGAGCTACGGGCCGGAGGCGCGGCTCGGTGCGTCGAAGTCCGAGGTCGTCGTCTCGTCGCGCGACATCGCCTTCCCGGAGGTGCTGATGCCGGACCTCGTGCTCTGCTTCTCGCGCGAGGCCTACCAGAAGTTCGGACGGCAGGTCGCGCAGGGCGGGGTCGTGCTGCTTGAGGAGACGATCCTCGCCGACGTGCCCGACGCCCAGGGGCAGCTGCTGCCCCTGCGCCGGACGGCGCGGGAACTCGGAAACGAGCTCGCGCTGAACGTCGTCGGGCTCGGCGCGCTCGTCGCGATCACCGAAGCGGTCTCGCGCGAGAGCCTTCGCGCCGCCCTGCGCCACCGCATGAAGCCGGAGTTCATGGAGCTCAACGTCCAGGCGCTCGAGGCCGGCTTCCGACTCGGGGAATCGGTGCCGAGCCGGGCCTGAAGAGCCATGGGAGCGGGGCGGGCGGTCTTTCGGACCGCCCGTCCCGTTTGTGCACAATCCTG
>JAJYTV010000295.1 GCA_021792885.1 Bacillota bacterium | reverse complement strand
CGCACCGCGATTGGACGAGCGAGCGGGCGCTCGTCGCGAGGGCCTCCCCTCCATCACCGAGCGCGACGCGCGTCACGAGATCCATGATCCGCGCCTGCGTCGCGAGGCGGGCCGGCAGGAGGCGTTCCCCCGCAGCAAGCTCCACGGCGTCGCCGCGCCGGCTGAGGCTGAGCGCGAGCGAAGCCGCAACGCTCACCGCGAGTTCGAACGAGTGCTCGTCCGGATACGCCGAGCGGCGCGTGTCGAGCGCGATCGTGCGCAGACTCGTGCCGCGCGTGTAGGCGTCGCGCACCTGCACCTCGCCGGTTCGCAGCGTCTGGGGCCAGTGCACCTCGGCAAGGCGGTCCCCGGGCAGGTAGCGGCGCACGCCCGCCGGCGCGTCCGAGCGCTGGGCGCGGCGCGCCCCGACGAGCGCCCCCTGCAGTTCCCGCATCGCACCGATCCTGCCGAGCGGCACGGTGCGCGGCCGCACGGCGAGTTCCGCCTCCGCCTTCCAGGCGAGGCGTCGGGAGAAGAGGCCGAAGGGGTCGAGGTAGACGAGCTGCACCGCGTAGACGTGGATGCCGCGGCGCGCGACGCGCTCCTCGAGGCGTAGCCTGTGCCGGCCGACCGAGAACCAGCCCTGCGCCGTGAGCGCGCTGGTCGCGGAGGTCGCCTCGACGCGCCAGAAGCCGGGCACGAGCGTGCGCCACTCGACGTCGATGCCCGCGAAGTCGCCGCTCTCCGCATGCTCCGGCCAGGCACGGGCCTGCGGCCTCGTGCGGCTGGAGAGCCACATGCAGAGGCCCGAGAGCAGGAGGAACACGAGTGCGACGCGCCAGACGTAGGCGACGAGCGCGCCCGGAGCCATCAGCGACAAAGCCAGCGCGGCCGCGAGCAGGGCGACTCCCGCGACGCGAGACCGCCGCTTCATCGCAGCGGCGCGCGCACGCCGGGAAGCGGCACCGCGACGAGGGCCTCCTCCAGCACCGCCTGGGCGCCCACACCGCGCAGCGCGGGCTCCGGGCGCACGACGAGCCGGTGGCAGAGCGCGTCGTGCGCAAGTTCGCGCAGGTGATCCGGCGTGACGTACTCTTCGCCGCGCAGGAACGCGAGCGCGCGCGCGGCCCGCATCCAGGCGATCACCGCACGCGGGCTCAGGCCGAGCAGCAGCGAGGGGTGCGCGCGGGTGCGCGCGGCGACCGCGAGCGCGTAGCGCGCAACCGGCTCCCCGACCGGCACCGCTTGCGCGCCCTCCACCGCGAGGCGCAGCTCCTCGGGCGAGACCGCCGGGCCCAGGCGCTCCACGCGCTGCTCGCGGCCAGGCCTGGTGAGCACCTCCATCTCGGCGGCCGCGTCGGGGTATCCGAGCCGCAGGCACACGAGAAAGCGGTCGAGTTGGGCTTCGGGCAGCGGGAACGTGCCCTCGTACTCGATCGGGTTCTCGGTCGCGCAGACGAGGAATGGCCAAGGAAGCGCGTGCACCTCGCCGTCGATCGTGACTTGCCGCTCCTCCATCGCCTCGAGCAGGCTGGCCTGCGTCTTCGGCGACGTGCGGTTGATCTCGTCCGCGAGCAGGAGGTTCGTGAACACGGGCCCGCGGCGCAGCACGATCTCGCGGTGCTGGGGCTCGTAATAGGTGTAGCCGGTGACATCGGAGGGCAGGAGATCCGGAGTGAACTGAATGCGCCTCGTCTCGACCCCGAGGCTGTCTGCGAGCGCGCGTACCAACGTCGTCTTGCCGACGCCAGGGACATCCTCGACGAGCACGTGGCCTTCGGCCAGCACGGCGACGAGCAGCCGCTCCGCGGTCTGCTGCCGTCCCCACGCCGCCCGTTGAAGCTGGCTGAGCAACGTGTCGAGCGCCAGAGAAAAGCACCCCCCATGGCGAGCTACTTGGCGACCGCGGCGCAGGATCCTTCAAGCAGGAGATCCTGCGCTATGCATGGGCCGGGGGCAGCATCGCGTGGCGGCGCAGATCGCGCCGGCCCACGCGCACGGCCGAGCGCCGCTGTTGCCAGCCGACCTCTGGGTGATCGTCCACCGCACAGCCGCTACTGCCTGATCATGGCCCACCGGGCCGTCGGCAGACCCGTCGAGCGAACGCAGAGAGGCTCCGCACCCTCACGGGCGCGGAGCCTCTCTCTTGCCCTTCTCAGGCGGTCTCTTCCTGCTTCTTGCGCCCCTTGCGCTCCGAGGTCACCAGCAGCGGCTCCTCGCGGCGCAGCACCACTTCCTTGGTGACGACGCACTTCGTGACGTCCTTGCGCGATGGCGTGTCGAACATCACGTCGAGCATGATGTCCTCGATGATCGCCCGCAGGCCGCGTGCTCCGGTGTTGCGCTTGAGGGCCTCCTGCGCGATCGCGCGCACCGCGTCCTCCTTGAACTCGAGGTCGAGACCGTCGAGCTCGAAGAGCTTCTGGTACTGGCGGACGAGCGCGTTGCGCGGCTCCTGCAGGATCCGCACCAGGGCCTCCTCGTCCAGCGCGTCGAGCGTGACGATGATCGGCAGGCGGCCGACGAACTCGGGGATCAGCCCGTAGCGCAGGAGGTCCTCCGGCAGCACGCGGGCGAGCACCTCGCCGATCCGCTCGTTCTTCGTCGCACCGACCTCGGCGCCGAAGCCCATTCCCTTCTTGCCGATGCGGTTCTTGATCAACTTGTCGATGCCGTCGAAGGCACCGCCGCAGATGAACAGGACGTTCGTCGTGTCGATCTGGATGAACTCCTGGTGCGGGTGCTTGCGGCCGCCCTGCGGCGGCACCGAGGCGACCGTGCCTTCGAGGATCTTGAGCAGCGCCTGCTGCACGCCCTCGCCCGAGACGTCGCGCGTGATCGAGGGGTTCTCGGACTTGCGCGCGATCTTGTCGACCTCGTCGATGTAGACGATGCCCTTCTCGGCCTTCTCGACGTCGTAGTCGGCTGCCTGGATCAGCTTGAGCAGGATGTTCTCCACGTCCTCGCCGACGTAGCCCGCTTCCGTCAGGGACGTCGCGTCCGCGATCGCGAACGGGACGTTGAGGATGCGCGCGAGGGTCTGGAGCATGTAGGTCTTGCCCGAGCCGGTGGGCCCCATCATGATGATGTTCGACTTCTGGAGTTCGACGTCATCGATCTTGGACCCGAGGTTGATCCGCTTGTAGTGGTTGTAGACGGCGACCGACAGGGTGCGCTTCGCGCGGTCCTGTCCGATCACGTACTGGTCGAGGATCGCCTTGATCTCCGACGGCTTGGGGATGTTCTTCAGTTCGACCTCGACGTCGTCTCCCAGTTCCTCGTCGATGATCTCCGAGCACAGCTCGATGCACTCGTCGCAGATGTACACGCCTGGGCCCGCGATCAGGCGCTTGACCTGATCCTGGAACTTGCCGCAGAACGAGCACTTGAGCTGGCCCTTCTCGTCGGTGAACTTGAACATCCGCGACCCCCCCTGTTAGCGGGC
>JAJYTV010000294.1 GCA_021792885.1 Bacillota bacterium | reverse complement strand
CGAGCATCCGGTAGGCCCGGATCTCGCTCGGCGTCTCGAAGCGTGGCCCCTCGGTGCAGACGTACACGACGTCGCGCCCGAGCAGCGACACCCCGACCTTCTCGCCCGCGGCGCGCAGCGCCGCGCATAGGGTCGGGCAGTAGGGCTCGGTGACGTCGACGTGCGTGACGCCCGGACCGTCGAAGAACGTCGTCGGGCGATTCTTCGTGAAGTCCATGAAGTCCCCCAGGAGGGCGAGCGTGCCCGGCGGGATCTCCTCGGTGAGCGTGCCGACCGCGGAGGTCGAGAGGATGCCCGACACGCCGAGCTCCTTGAGGCCCCAGAGGAGCGCGCGGCTCGGCAGACGGTGCGGCGGCACGGCGTGGCCTTGGCCGTGCCGTGCCGCGAAGACGATCTCGCGGCCGTCCGGGAGTCGGCGCAGCGTCACGCCGACCGCCCCGTAGGGGGTTTCCAGCCTGCGCTCCTCGGTAGAGGCGCCGGGCAGCTGGTAGACGCCGGTGCCGCCGATGATCGCGATCATGCTACTCGCCCGCGTAGATCCAGCTCTCCTCCGGGCGCGCCTCGCCGACGAGCTCGTCGGGCCGGAAGAAGAGGGAGATCTCCCGCTCGGCCGCTTCGGGACCGTCGGATCCGTGCACGAGGTTGCTCGAGATGGAGAGGCCGTAGTCGCCGCGCAGCGTGCCGGGGGCCGACTTCGCGGGGTCGGTGGCGCCCATCAGGGCGCGCACCACGCTGACCGCGTCGCGCCCTTCCCAGACCGTCGCGACGATCGGCCCGGACGTGATGAAGGAGACGAGGCCCGCAAAGAAGGGCTTCTCCTTGTGGGCTTCGTAGTGCCGCTGGGCGAGATCCGGCGAGACGCGCATCAGCTTGAGGCCAACAAGGCGCAGGCCCTTGCGCTCGAGGCGCTGCAGCACCTCGCCGACGAGTCCCCTGCCCACTCCGTCCGGCTTGATCGCAAAGAAGGTGCGTTCCATGGTCTGATCGTTCCTCCCTGACAGCATGATGCCCCGGTCGGTCGACCGGGGCACCGCGGGTTGAATCTAGCCGACCTCTGCTTCTACGCCTACGCCGGCGAAGACGCCGCGCTTCGTCTCTGTCGCCGTGACACTCTGCGCGCGGAAATGTTCCACAATGTAGTTGCAGGCGTCCCATGGCTCGACGCGGTCACCGCAGGTGAACACGTCGACGGCCGCGTACCCCAGCTCCGGCCACGTGTGCACCGCGAGGTGCGACTCGGAGATGACCACGACGCCGCTGACGCCTTGAGGGCTGAATTTATGGAAGGCGACTTCCCGGACCTCAGCACCCGACTCCAGCGCCGCGGCCACCAGGATTCTCTCGACCCGCTCCGGGTCGTTGAGAATCGCCCGGTCGCAACCGTACACCTCGGCCAGAATGTGCCGGCCCAGTGCGTTCATGTATCAACCCCCTGACTACAGGTTCATCAGACTGCATTGTAGAGACATGTCGGAAGGTTGTCAACAAACAGACGGAAAATTCCGCGAATGGCCATCCTCACAACGAGTGAGACGAGATCTGCTACCTTTTCGCTCGAAACTACGCGGAATCTCTTTGAATTGCTACCTGTTCCGCTGGCAACAAGCAGCGCAGAGGCGGTGCGGGCAGCGCCGGTCAGGCGCCCAGCGTCTTCTCCAGCGCCTCGAGCATCTGCTCGGCGTTGCGGCGCAGGATCAGCCTCGCGACGGGGTTGAAGAGGCCGGCGATCATCGGCATGCCGAACTCGAAGTCGGTCGTCAGCGTGACGCTCGCGCCGCCGTCCGCGGCCGCGATCCGCCACTCGCCCTCGAACTTCTTCAGGTCGCCCGAGAGCTGGCGGTAGGTGATCCTGCCCTCCTCGGGCAGGAAGACGTCCGCCTCGACCCAACGGAACGGCGCACCCTGCAGCGTGACGTGCCAGGAGGACTCGGTGGTGTTGCCCTCGCGCCGCAGCACCTTCACCTCGTTCACGTTGTCCATGAAGCGCGGGAACGATTCCATGTCGCTCAGCGCGGCGAACACCTCGGCAGGGTCCGCCTTCACCGTCCGTGTGACCTCGACGTAGGGCACCTTCCCGCCTCCTCAAAGATCGGCTGCGACCAGCGCAACCTCGGCCGCTGCCTCGCGCACCCGCGAGAGGACCTCCTCGATCGCCTCCATCGGGATGACGATCGGCGGGATCATGCGCAGGACGCGCTCGTTGTTGAGCGTCCAGAGCGCGAGCACCTTGCGGTGCAACAGCTCCGACATCAGCATGCCGCCCACTCCCTCGCGGGCGGACTCGACGCCGAGCATCAGGCCCCGGCCCCGCACCTCGGAGATCACGGTCGGGAACTCCTCCTGGATCCGCCGCAGACCCTGCGCCAGGAAGGCGCCCTTCTCGCGCGCCTGGCCGCAGAAATCCTCGTCGCGCATCACGTCGATCGCCTCGCAGGCGACCGCCGTCGTGAGCGGCGCGCCGCCGCCTCCCCCGCCCCCGAACGTGCTCGTGTGGATGAGCGGCATCTCGTCGAGGAAGCCCATCGCGTCGGGTGTGCCGACGCAGGCGCCGATCGGCATGATGCCGCCGCCGAGCGCCTTGGAGACGGTGAGGAAGTCGGGGGAGACGCCCTCGTGCTCGCAGGCGAAGTAGTGGCCGGTGCGGGCCATGCCGGACTGCACCTCGTCGAAGATCAGCATGGCGCCATGCGCATCGCAGATCTGCCGCGCCGCGCGCAGGTAGCCGTCCGGCGGCACAATGATCCCGCCCTCGCCCTGGATCGGTTCCAGGATCACCGCGGCAACCTGGTCGTCGACCGCCTCCCGCAGTGCGTCTGCGTCGCCGTAGGGAACGAAGCGCACGTCTTGCAGGAGCGGCCGGAAGGGATCCTTGTAGAGGTCCCGCCCGCTCACGGAGAGGGCGCCGAAGGTCTTGCCGTGGAACGCGCCGTGCGTCGAGACGAAGGTCGGGCGCCCGGTGCGCACGCGCGCGAACTTGAGCGCCGCCTCGTTCGCCTCCGCGCCGGAGTTGCAGAAGAAGCTGTACTGCAGCTCTCCCGGCGTGATCTCCGCGAGGCGCTTTGCGAGCGCGATCGGCTCGAGCACGGGCAGAGAGCGCGAAGGCAGGGTGATCTTGTCGAGCTGGGCCTTGGCCCGCGCGACGATGCGCGGGTGGCGGTACCCATGCACCATCACGCCGTAGCCGCCGCCCATGTCGGTGTAGCGCTCGCCGTCTTGGTCGTAGACGAAAGCGCCCTCGGCCCGCACCTCGGGCGACAGGACGCCGAGGAAGCTGTAGGCCCGCGCGATGCCCGGATTGATGTAGCGACCGAGGTCCTCGAGCCAGCCGGTGTCCGACATGCCATTCCATCCTTCCTGAAGCTCCACGGCCAAGCCCATTCTCCGGCGAGGGTAGGATTCCCTGCGCACAGGATTGTGCACAAACGGGGCGGGCGGTCCGAA
>JAJYTV010000293.1 GCA_021792885.1 Bacillota bacterium | reverse complement strand
CTGGCTGATGGTGCCGCCGGAGCTTGTCCAGACGACGTTCGCGGGGATGTTGTTGCCCAGGCCGTCGCGCGGCACGGACCACAGGCCGGTCGAGCCGCCGACCGGGATCGACGCCGAGTCCACCCCGGCGTTGATGCTGGCGACGTCCGGCGCGGCGGCGCTTGCCACCTGGACAGGGGAGACCTGCATCAGCCGGTAGATCAGCACGGCCGCCTGCGCGCGGTTGAGGAGGCCCGCAGGGTCGAAGGCGCCGTTCGTGAGACCCTGCATGAGGCCGAGCTCATGCGCGATGTAGACGTCGCCCGCCGCGTACCCGGGGATCTTCGCGGCGTCACGGAAGCCGCTCGACTTGCCCTGCATGTCGGCGCCGACAGCCCCCAGCCCGAGCGCGCGCACGGTGATCGCCGCCGCCATGGCGCGGGTGATCGTCGCGTTCGGCGCGAACGTGGTGAGGCTCGTGCCGAGCATGAGGCCGTTCGCCGCGGCCGTCTCGATGTCGCTCGCGAGCGCGGAGGTCGGGGCGACGTCCTGGAAGTGGGGGCCCACGGGCACCGCCTTCAGGTGTTCCGCGCGCACGATCATCGCGGCGAACTGGGCCCGCGTCACGGGCGCGAGCGGGTGGAAGAGACCATCGCTCTCGCCGGAGATCACTCCTTGGGCCGCCAGTGCATCGATCGCCGGCGCCGCCCAGTAGCTCGCGGGGACGTCCGGGAAGGAGGCTGTTGCGGCGCTGGCTGCTGCCGGCCAGAGGGGAAGAAGGAGAAGCGCTGCGAGCAGTAGCCTCAATTTCCGCATTCCGGTAGCCTCCCATAGGTTTTTACAGTGCAATTTCTGGGGTGGTGGGTCGCTTCCTGCGCTCCGCATGTCTGGATGTCGGAGGGGAATGCTGGGCGCAGGAGGCGATCGCATGCGACTCTCCCCCAGAACCACACTCTCGGTGCTCGTCCTCATGACGGTGACAGGGGGCCTCCTGACCTTCGGTCCGCGCCACGGCGTTGCCGCGCCGGCGCAGACCCTGGCCAGGACACTGACGGTGACCGAAGAGGAACCGATCGCGGCGCCGGGGCAGGGCGCGATGCTCTACCTCGGCATTGAGACGCAGGCGGCTGACAGCCGCTCCGCCCAGTCGGACGCGCAGCAGGCCCTCGAGCGGCTGCGCCAGGGGCTGCGCGCGGCGGGCGTGCCGTCCGCGGACGTGCACGTGACGGGCTACCGCATCGGTACGACGACGCGTTCGAAGGAGACCAAGTCGATGGTCTGGCAGAACCTGCAGGTGCAGGTGCCGAGCCCAGACAAGCTGGGGCCGGCGATCGACGCGGCGGTGGCGAGCGGCGCGACGTACGTGCAGGGCATGCTCGGCCAGGGCTTGTCGCCGAAGGCCGAGGAACGGGCTATCGCTGTGGCGAACGCGGTGCGCGCGGCGCGGTCCGATGCCCAGGCGATCGCGAACGCGCTGGGGGAGAAGCTCGGACGGCCGTCCGAGGTGGACGTGCATATGCAGCCGCTCGGAGCGTCGGGTCCACGCTACGTGATGCAGGTGAAGGTGAGCTTCAGCGGGTAGGGCTGGGCTACCGCCGGACGCGCGAGCGCATGGCCCCCTGCCGGGGGGCGGCGGTCCAGGGCTCGACGACGATCCGTCCAGCCTCGATGTGCGCGTACTCGGCGCTCGCTCCGTCCGGGGCGTCGCCGCCCTGCGCGATCACGCCGCCGATGCGGACCTGTGTCGGATGCAGGGGCTGGGCATAGATGATCGCCGTCTCGTCGCCTTCCGCACCGGCCCAGGCGAAACCGCGCAGCGCCCCGACGACGATTACGTCGCCGGTCGCGACGACGCGGCCCCCGACGTGCACGTCGCCAAGCACCACGAGGTCCCCCGTGTGCATGGCCTCCTGCCCCGAACGGATCGTCTGCCGAAGCACCTTCGGCTCGTGTTCCGTCCGGCGGGCAGGGGCGGGGGGCTTGCCCACGCCGATCCCGGCGAGCGAGAGCTTGGGAAAGTTTGTGAACGCGGCGGCGACGGCCGAGGCGAGCGCAGGACTGATCGCGTCGCCCGTGACCTCCACCGTGATCTTCGTCTGACCGAGGAACTGGGCCGCACTTTGCAGTGCGGTGACGATCTCACCGCCGACCCGGTTCGGGTCAGCATCGGGGCCGAGAACCACGCGGATGCCCCCGCGCCCACCCTTCAGTTGAACCAGGCCCAAGCACCTCCGGGCAGGTGTACTTCCTTGCCTGCGCTGTCGAATCCTGCGAAAGGCCCAGGCCGTCCTCGCGTCGAACGGTAGGAAACCATGGCCAAACTCTTGCGCCCACTGCTTTCCGCCCTGGCGCTCCCTCTCTCCCTCGCCGCGCTCGCGCTCTTCAGTCAGGGGCGCTGGCCTTGGTACGCCGTTCTCCTGACCGCCGTGCTGTACGCCGCCACGCTGCAGTCCCTTCCGGGGCTGCGGCGCCGCCCGCCGCTCTACACAGCGTCGATGCTCTACCTCGCGCTGGGACTCGTTCTGCCGCCGCTCGGCCACATCCTGGGCCTTGCAGGGCAGCGCTGGTTCTGGCTTCTGATCTCGTTCGGCGTGGAGATCGGCATCGCCCTCGTCATCTGGGTCTGGATCCGCCCCCGCTTCGTCAAGCCCGGCGGCGTCCGCCTCGGCACCACCACCGGACTGCGCCGCCCGGTCGAGATCTCTCCCGATGATCGCTTCCTGCACCTGCACGTGCTCGGACCGACCGGCAGCGGGAAGACCGTGGGCGTGCTGGGGCCGCTCGTGCGCCAAGACATCCGCATGGGCAACGGCGTCCTGCTGCTCGACCCGAAGGGGGACCTCTGGGAGTACGCGCGCCGCGAGGCGGAGCGCGCCGGGCGCAAGGCGGTCGCACTCTCGCCGAAGGAGGACCCCGCTGTCGGCATCGACCTCTTCGCCGGCCCACCCGAGCAGGCGGCGGAGACGGTCGCGTACGCGCTCTACGGCGCCTTCCCGAGTGGCCACGAGTTCTACCGCACCGTCGGACAGGCGATGCTGCGCAATGCAGCCCAGGCGGTGAAGGAGGCGCGCCCTGAGGCGACCTTGCAAGACCTCGAGGACTTCCTGCAGAGCGAGGACGCGCGGCGCGACATGCTCCTGCAGGCCCGCTCGAAGCACGTTCGGACGTACTTCCGCGACCAGGTCGGCGGCTGGAGCCCGCGCTTCCGCCAGGACGCCTTCGTCGGCGTGCAGTCGGCCGTCGCGCAGCTCACCGCGAACCCCTGGGCGCGGTCGCTCTTCAGCGCCCGCCCGGCCTACGACTTCGACCAGCTGCTTTCCGAGGGCGGCATGCTCCTCCTCGCCCTGCCGGAAGGCGAGATGGGCCTCGCCGCGCGCGCGGTCGGCTCGTTTGCGCTGCTCCTCTTCCAGGCGGCCGCCCTGCGCCGCACGGCAGGGGGCAAGCCAGCCTTCGTCTACGCTGACGAGAGATC
>JAJYTV010000292.1 GCA_021792885.1 Bacillota bacterium | reverse complement strand
CGCCGGAAGCCGCTGTATGCGTCGCGGAGATCTCGACGCACTGCAGGGTGTCCCTGATGTTGAGGAACGCGCGCTTCTGGCCGCCGGTGCCGTAGAGCGTGATCGGCTCGCCGGCGACGACCTGCGTCACGAAGCGGTTGATCACCGTGCCGAACCAGCCGTCGTAGTGGAAACTCGTCGCCAGCTTCGGGTCGAGGACCGTCTCCTCGGTCTCGGTGCCGTAGACGACGCCCTGGTTGAGGTCGGTGACGCGCAGGTTCCAGAGCTTCGTCGCCAGCATCAGGTTGTGGCTGTCGTGCACCTTCGAGAGGTGGTAGAAGGAACCGGGGCTCTTCGGGAACGGCAGGCGGTCGCGCCGGCCGTTGTGCTCGATGTCGAGGTAGCCTTCCTCGATGTCGATGTTCGGCGTCCCGTACTCGCCCATCGTCCCGAGCTTGATCAGGTGGGCGTCGGGGGTCAGGTCGTGCATCGCGAACGCAAGCTGCAGCGTGCCGAGCACGTTGTTCGCTTGCGAGAGGATGGCGTGCTTCGCGTCGATCATGGAGAACGGCGCCGAGGGCTGCTCGCCGTAGTGGACGATCGCCTCCGGGCGGAAGGAAGAGAGCAGCCCGCGGATCGTCGCCTCGTCGCCGACGTCCCCGACCTGCACCGCAACCTTGTTCCCAGTCTTCTGCTGGAAGACTGCGGCCCGCTCCTCCAGCGACGCGATCGGCGCGAGCGGCGCAACCCCGAGCTCCTTCTCCCACGTGCGCTTCACAAGGCTGTCAAGAACAGCGACCTCATGTCCGCGCGCGGCGAAGTGCATCGCCGTGGGCCAGCCGAGGTACCCGTCGCCACCGATGATCAGGATACGCAATGGAAAAGGTCCTCCTTTGCGACTGGATGCATGAGTGCGAGAAATCCCACGCACTATTCGTGTCGCTTCGCTCTGCGTCCTTCCACGGTCGGGATCCGTACCAATCCGTAGGATACAGCATCTCACCAAGAGTCGGGTGCGAAGAAGCCTAGAAGTGGCTAAGAATTCAACCGGCGAACATCCAGTGGGTGTATGAAAGCCAGAGCCAGACCTGCAGGACCGCCATCACGCCGACCGCCCACCGCCACTGGCTCTCTTTGAGGCGCTGCGCGAACGAGAGGTAGATCGGGAAGTAGGGCATGACGAGGCGCGTGGCGCTCATCAGCACGAAACCGTTCGGGATGGATGGATCCACAACGGTCGAGAGCACGCCGAAAAAGATGTAGAGTTTGTCGGCGAGCGAGAGGGATCCCCGGTCGAAGGCCATCCCGATCAAGAAGACGAGCGGCATGACGAGGTCGAGGATCGCGAGCGGCAGACCCTGGCCGTAGAACAGGTGGATCAGCGCGTAGCCGATGGCGAAGCCGCCGCCAGTGTAGTGCCGATGCCACGTTGCCTGCTGGAACAGGAACTCGAGCGGGTTGCCGACCTTCACGTAGCTGAACGCGAGGTACGCGCCGAGCGCCGCGATCGGCAGGAGGGACCAGAGCGTGCGCAGCCAGAACGCGCGATCGAAGCGCCGCCGCGACGCCTCCCAGCTGTACGCGAGCAGCGGCAGCAGGAGGAGGATGCCGTTGGCGCGCTCGACGGCCGCGAACGCGATCAGCACTGCAGCCCAGCCGTAGCTGCCCCGCCGCATCAAGAGGTACGCCGCGACGGACAGCAGGAGGTAGATCGACTCGGCGTACATCGCGACCAGGAAGAAGGCGGCCGGGTAGGCGAGCAGGAGCACCATCGCCCGCCGCATCAGATGCTCTCCGGCCTCTTCGCGCCAGAGGCGTGCAAGCAGGAGCAACGCGCTGAGGTCCGCCGCCCATGACGCGAAGATCCCCGCGGTCACGTTCGTCAGTCCGGTCACCGCATGCAATCCCGCCATGACGAGCGGGAAGAGCGGGAAGAACACGAACGCCGCGGGGCGGAAGTAGCCGAAGGCCGCGATTCGGTAGTACCAGGCGGAGTCCCAGCGCGCGAACGGAGCGATCAGCCAGTACGCGTTGGGAACCCAGTGCCCGTGGGTCGGCACGAGCAGCAACCCGATGACGCCGATCAGCCAGATCGCGAGCAGCGTCACCAGCCAGCCGCGCACGGCGAAGCGGGCGTGCGCCCGAGGAGGGTAGACCGGGGAACGCTGCATGCCTAGCGCCGCATGGTGCGCTCAGGCTGCAGGGACGGCTCGCGCTGAAGGTACGTCCAGCGGTCGTTGAGGCGGTAAGTGAGGAGGACGGCTGCCAGGATGCCGACGAGCTGGTCGAGCAGGTTGAGCTCGAGGCCGATCCCGCGCAGGAAGAGCAGGACCAGCGCCGTGAGCAGCGCGCCGAACTCGGCGACGACGAGGTAGCGGAACGCCTGGCGCCAGATCAGGTCCGACCGGTAGCGGTCGCGCCACGTGATCGAGGTGTTCCAGATGAAGTTCCAGAGCAGGGCCACGTGCGATGCGATCAGGGAGGCGAGCAGCGTCCCGTACGGGATCGTGTCAAAATAGCCGCTCGTCATCAGGGCGAAGAGCGCAGCGTTGACGGCGACGCCGGTGCTGCCGATCAAGGCGAACAGCAAAAAGCGCGTGTTGTCCGGATTCACCGTGACGAGGTCGAGGAGCTGGCGCAGGTAGTCGACCTGCGTGCGCCAGCCGAGCTTCGAGTGGCCAGCGTCGCGCGGCGCGAACGCGTACGGGACGTCGACCGTGCGGTGCACCTCGCCGCGCACCATCAGTTCGAGCAGGATCTTGAACCCCTTCGGACGAGAGCCGAGGATCGGCGCCGCGGCGGCGCGCGTGACGACGAAGCAGCCGGACATCGGGTCCGTGGTGGCACGGCTCTCGCGCAGCAGCATGTGCGCGAGCGCGCGCCCGCCGAGCGAGAGCAGGCGGCGGACGCCGGAGAGCCCGCCCGGGTCGCCGCCCGGCATGTAGCGGCTCGGCACCACGAGGTCGGCGCGCGTCTCGCGCTGCGCGCGCAAAAGGTTCGCCAGAACCTCCGGCGGGTGCTGCAGGTCGCCGTCGATCACTGCCAAAACATCGCCGCGGGCGACCTTGAACCCGTCGATCACGGCCGTCGCGAGTCCACGCTCCATGCGGTGCAGGAGCCGAACCCGCCCGTCCTCCTCCGAGAGGCGGCGGATCTCGTCCGGCGTGTCGTCGTGGCTGTCGTCCACGAACACGATCTCGAAGTCCTCACCGTTCAGGGCCTCCACCGTCCGACGGTAGAGAGGCCGCACGTTCTCGCGCTCGTTGTACGTCGGCACAATCAATGAGAGCACGGGCGCCCTCCTCATTGGAAATCACGGCAAGTATACATCGGCTGTCCGGGAAACCTCCTGAGAAGCACCTAAAAGTGCATGCGACCCTTAGCCTGCCCCATGGGCAGAGGGTCGCATGCCAGTGAAGAACGCGCCGGGAGAGCCCTAGAGCGGGCTCTCCCAGATCGTTTACCAGCGTAC
>JAJYTV010000291.1 GCA_021792885.1 Bacillota bacterium | reverse complement strand
GAAGCGGCGCGCCGCGGCATACGGGATGCCTTTCCACGAGCGCACGACGCCGTCGCTCTCGCCTTGCAGCTCGCCAGATCGCAGCTCGACCAGTGTGCCTTGCATGCGCGTGCCCCCTCGCACTCCGCGATTCCGCGTTCATTGTACTCCCTTTAAACCCGCATCCTGGCTGCACGCACAGCAACGCGAACTGCCCGGCAGCGCCGAGGCAGCCCGCAGCCAACTGATCTAGGGCCTTCCCGCGTAACCGCTCGCCCAGCCGCGGTACGGGGTATGGATCGGATTCGAAACCCCTTGCGGCGGCGTCGAGGCGGCTGCGTAGTTCACAGGGCTCGGAAACCCGGCGTACCCGTAGAACACGGTCGGGTACGAATGGGGCTCACGATCCAGGCGCTCGATGAGCCGCCTTCTCTTTTGGCGCATTTTGCATCCCCCCAGTGCAATTAGCTTGGCCGCTGCGGGAGACAAGACCCGAGTGGCCCTTTGGGCCGCGCGGCATGGGGTGCCAAACTGTACTGCCGGAGCGGGAACGACCGCCATGTCCCAAATCCGCTAGCACGGCGCAAGCCGATCCGACAGACTAGAGCCATGCTGGACGAAGAACTCTGCTATCGCGCCATCCGCAGCCGCGACCCGCGGTTCGACGGCATGATCTATGTCGGTGTCACCTCGACCGGCATCTACTGCCGGCCGAGCTGCCCCGCGAGGACGCCGCGCCGCGAGCATACGCGCTTCTTCCCCACCGCCGCGGCCGCGCAGCAGGCGGGCTTTCGTGCCTGCAAGCGCTGCCACCCGGACGCCGTGCCGGGATCGCCCGAATGGAACTCCCGCAACGATCTCGCTGCGCGCGCGATGCGGCTGATCTCGGACGGCGTCGTCGACCGCGAAGGCGTCTTCGGCCTCGCGCGGCGCATCGGTTACAGCCCGCGCCAGGTGCGCCGCCACCTGCTCGCGGAGGTCGGTGCCGCGCCGCTCGCGCTCGCGCGCGCGCAGCGCGTTCAGACGGCACGCATCCTGCTCGAGACGACGTCGCTGCCGGTCACGGACGTCGCGTTCGCAGCCGGCTTTCGGAGCGTGCGCCAGTTCAACGACACCGTCCGCGCGGTGCTGGACCGCACGCCCAGCGCGCTGCGAGAGGGCGCCCGTGGCCTTCGCGCCGCAGCGCCCACGGGCGGGCCGGTCCGCCTGCGCCTGCCCTACCGCGCGCCGCTCGCGCTCGGGGAGCTGCTCGCGTTCCTCGCGGCGCGTGCCGTACCCGGCGTCGAGGAGGTGTCGGGCGGCACCTACCGCCGGGTGCTGCGCTTGCCGCACGGGCTCGGCATCGCAGAGGTCGGGGGGCCGTCCGGGGGAGAGGGCGCCGCGCCATCCCTCGTCTGCGCGCTGCAGCTCCAGGACCTGCGCGACCTCGGCGCCGCGATCGGGCGCCTGCGCCGCCTGTTCGACCTCGACGCGGATCCCTCGGCGATCGCGGCCGTGCTGGGCGACGACCCCCTGCTCGCGCCGCTCATCGCGCGCCGGCCCGGGCTGCGGGCGCCGGGCCACGTCGATCCCGAGGAACTCGCGATCCGCGCCGTCCTCGGCCAGCAGGTCTCGGTCGCCGCCGCGCGGACGCTCGCAGGGCGCCTCGCCGCGCGCCTTGGCACGCCGCTCTGGCTGCCGAGCGGCACCCTGACCCACGCCTTCCCAACCGCTGCGGCGCTTTGCGAGGCGCAGCCCGAGGACCTCAGAATGCCCGTGGCGCGCCAGCGCGCGCTGCGTGCCCTCGCGGCCGCGCTCGCGGAAGGAAGGGTCGCACTCGACGCGGGCGCCGAGCGGGGCAGCGCGTGCTCCTCCCTGCTCGCGCTGCCAGGCATCGGCCCCTGGACGGTCTCCTACGTGCGCATGCGCGCGCTCTCGGACCCCGACGCGTTCCTGCCGACCGACCTCGGCGTGCGCCGCGCGCTCGAGCGCCTCGGCGAACCTGGCGATCCGCAGTCCGCGCAGCGTCGCGCAGAGCGCTGGCGTCCCTGGCGCGCCTATGCCCTGCAGCACCTCTGGGCATCCCTCGGCGACGCGCCGCCCCCCGCATCCCAGGAAGGAGAGAGGAAATGAGTTCGATCGCTGCGCGCGTTCTGCCCGATCCCATCCGGAAATCGCACACCGCAACCGTGGAGAGCCCTGTCGGGGATCTCCTCCTGGTCGGCGACGGCGAGGCGCTGAGCGGCATCCTCTTCGCCGGGCGCGGGGAGGCGCCCGCCTCCTGCACGCGCGACCAGAGCGCGTTCAAGGAAGCCCGCGCAGAGCTCTCCGCGTACTTCGCTGGCGAGCTCCGCACGTTCTCCCTCGCCCTCGCGCCGCAGGGCACCGCGTTCCAGCGGAGCGTCTGGTCGGCTCTGTGCGAGATCCCCTACGGCGCGACGGTGACGTATGGCGAACTCGCCCTGCGCCTCGGACGCGAAGGCGCCCAGCGGGCAGTCGGGAGCGCGAACGCCCAGAACCCGATCCCGATCGTGCTCCCCTGCCACCGCGTGATCGGCAAGGGCGGAGCGCTCACCGGGTACGGCGGCGGACTTTCGGCGAAGCGCCTCCTGCTCTCGCTCGAGAGCGGTCAGCTGAACTGGATGCGCGGATCCGCGAACGCGTAGAGGAGATCTGCCAAGAGGCTCCCGAGCACCGTGACGAAGCCGATCACGAGGACGAGGTCCACCACCCCGCCGTAGTTCATCCCGGCGAGATCGCCGATCAGGCCCGCGCCGAGGCCCTGCATGTGGAAGACCCACTCGATCGCGACGACGTTGTTGAACATGCCTGGAAGCGACATGCCCATCACCGTGACGATCGGCAGGGCGGCGTTGCGCATGACGTGGCGCAGCATCAGCCGCGATTCGGTCATGCCCTTCGCCCGCGCCGTGCGCACGTAGTCGGACTGCAGCGCCTCCCCGATCGCGGCGCGGAAGTGGGTCGTCCAGGTCGCGGCCGTCGTCAGCGAGATGGCCGCCACCGGCAGGACCATGTAGTAGGCCCAGTGCAGGAGTCCCGCCGATCCCGGCCCGTCGTACGGGCCGTTGCCGGGGAACCAGAAGAGCACGAACGAGAAGAGGTAGATCAGCATCATCCCGAGCCAGAACGACGGGAACGTGTAGAGCGTGTAGAGCGCGAGGCCGATGCCGTGGTCCCAGAAAGACCCGCGCAGGCGTTCCTGTACGAGCGCGGCGCCAAGCCCCAGCACAAGCGCGACGCCACCGCCGAGCGCCAGGAGTTCGAGCGTCGGCGGCGCGAGCGCGAAGCCTGACTGCAGCCCGCCTTGGAACAGAAGACCGAGCCAGCGCAGGTACTGCAGCGGCAGCGGCAGATCGAGGCCCATCTTCCTCGCGAGCGCTGCGGCGCGCGCCGCGGTCGCGTCGCGGCCGAGCAGCGCCCAGGCCACGTTGCCCGGCAGGAGATGCACGAGCACGAACGTCACGATCGTGACCGCGATCA
>JAJYTV010000290.1 GCA_021792885.1 Bacillota bacterium | reverse complement strand
ATCGTCTGCTCGAGGGTCTCTCCGGCGTAGAAGCGGTGCGCACCGAGGTGCTTGCCGTAGCGCGTAGCGAACCGGGAAACGGAAGGCGAGCCTGCGACGTTGAGGATGAACTGACGCAAAAATTGCTAGCTCTGCACGGTAGCTGCCGTCCTTTCGAAGGACACACCTTGCGATGCGCTGGCATCGGCCGATCAATCATAGCATTCGGCGCTGAGGGCGACCAGGGAGCCTCGCGAGCAGGCGTACGGCCACTCGGCGGCGAATTTAGGATTGTCGGCGGTTCTTTTTTCGGTGCCTCATATTCGCTATTTTACCCGAAATTTCGACAAAAAGTTTGTTATTCACTAGTATCGGTTCTTGCACACGCGACCGGTATTCTAGGCGTGTTTGTCACTGAAAGGAAGGAAATTGGCAAATGGTCGAGGTAAACAGCGGTAATCCTCGCAGACCGCCTCGGTCTTCGGACCGGGATGCGCGCCTCGACCAGGCGATGACCACAGCAGATGCAAGGGGGACCGCATTGACGACGATCGGCATGCGCATTCGCGCGTTGCGCCAGGAGGCAGGGTGGACCCAGGCTGAACTGGGGGCGCCAGAATTCTCCAAAGCGTACATCAGCCAGATCGAAAGCGGTCGGATCACGCCGTCCCTTGCCACCCTGTCGGTCATCGCTTCGAAGCTCGGAACCTCCCTGGAACGGCTGCTGCCGCAGGAAGACCAGGGCCATCGCGAGCAGGACCTCGAACGCCTGTGGCGGGCGGCCGAACGCCTGCAGGAGCACGGGGAGCACGCGACGGCGGTCGACCTCGTCGAGCAGGCGGCACGACTCAGTGCCGCGAGCCAGGACCCGAAGCTTCGCGGTGAGGGTCATCTGCGGTATGCCATGGCTCTTTGGGAGAGCGGGCATGCACCGCAGGCGCTCGACGAGTGCGAGGAGGCCATCGAGGCATTCGGTGGGGCGGGGGACAGCCAGTACCTCGGACGCGCGTACAATCTGGCGGGTCTCATCTACCGGGACCTCGGGGAATGGGCTGCTGCCAGGCGCTACTTTCTTCGGGCGCTGCGCCTCTTTCCGCGCCGCGTCGTCTGGCACAGCCGGGTGCTGCTGAACCTCTCGATCCTGCTGGCGCGAGTCGGCAGCTTCAAGGAGGCGGCAGAGTACAGCCGTCGGGCGATCGAACTCACTCACTCCTACGGGGACGGAGAGCAGGAGGCCAAAAGCCGCATTGCGCTGAGCTACACGCTCATCGAGACCGGAGACCCCCGGCGCGCCTTGCAGGAACTCGACACCGCGGACCGGCTGCTGCGGGCTGCGGGCAAGGAATCCCTCGTCCGTCTCTGCCGGCACAACCGCGTGATCGCGGCGCACCGTCTGGGTCTTGAGGGAGCCGACGAGGACCTCAGGGCCTGGCTTGCGGAGGTGGAGGCTGCGGGAGACCGACTGGTCGCCACAGCCCTGTACGAAGACCTCTGCAGACAGAGCCTGCGGGAAGGCCGGTTCCGGGAGGCCGCGGACTACGCAGCCCGAGGCATCGCGCATGCGCAGGCGGAGCATGCCCGGCAGAACGAGGCGACGCTACAGGCCCTGCAAGCCGAAGCCCTGCTGCGCGACGGAGACGTCCCTGCGGGGACGGTCGCCTTCATCCAGGCCCGCGACCTGCACGTCCTCTTGCGCCGCGGCTCTGCGCTCGAACCGTTCATCCGCACCATCTCCGCGCTGCCGGCAGCCAAGGAAGACTTCCTGCGGACGCTGCTCGAGACGCCACTACGGGATGACAATGGAGGTTGACGTGATGCGTAAGCTGATCGCTGGATTCGGGCTCGTGCTGACGGTTCTGTTCGGTGCCGCTTCGGTGATCTCGGCGGCCGCTGTCGTGCCCGCGGCGTACGGCACCTCCGTGCACGCGCAGGCGCTCGGTACCCAGACGGTGACCGGTCCGGTGCTTCCTCCCGACGAGTACTGAACCGAGAAGAGGGCACCCCGGGGATCTTCCCCGGGGTGCCCTCGTGCTTGTGTGCCGCTACCGCCCGTCGAGCGTTTCCACGAGGCGGCGCACGATGCGCAGGTGCTCGATGCGTCCGTACCGCCATCCCCGGTCGTAGAGCGCCACCGTTTCCACCTCTCCGCGCCGGTCGAACTGCCAGATGCGCAGCTGCGCGATCCGTCCCTGCCCCTTGTAGAGCGTTCCGCGGTTGAGGCCGTAGCTCACGGGCCCGCGGGTGAGCCGTGCCATGAATCCGTAGCGGCCCAGGTGACCGGCGACGACGCCGTCCTCTTCGAACCTGCGCGAGAACATTCGATCAACTCCTGCCCCAGTTCTTCCCTTTTGCCGGGGGGAGTAGACGCACACCGCGGGCGCCGGTTCCGTACCGTATGGTCGGAAATCGGCAAGGAGGCGTTGCGCGTGGAGAGGGTCGAGGACATCCGCACGGAACTGGGGAGCCGCGACTGGGAAGCCATGACGGCGCACGAGGCGATCGTCTGGGGACACGAGCGGTTCGGCGGGCAGATGGTCTTCGCCTCGAGTTTCTCCTTGGAGGACGTCGCGCTGATCGACATGGCCTGCGCCGCAGGCATCAAGCCGCGCGTCTTCTACCTCGACACGGGCGTGCTGTTCCCGGAGACGTACGAACTGATCGGCCGGATCGCGGAGCGCTACGGCATCGCGCCGGAGCGCGTGCTCCCGCAACTGACCCTCGACGAACAGGCACAGGTCCATGGCGAGAAGCTCTGGCTGCGCGAGCCTGACCGCTGCTGCGGCATCCGCAAGGTGCAGCCGCTGCGCCGCTACCTCGCGGGCCAGGACGCCTGGGTTACGGGCATCCATCGCGACCAGTCGCCGACGCGGGCCGGTGCGCCGCGCGTGACGTACGACGAGGGCTTCAGCCTCGTGAAGCTGAACCCGATCGTCGACTGGACGACGGAGGACGTGCACAGCTACATCGCCGAGCGCGGCGTGCCCTACAACCCGATGCACGACCAGGGCTACCCGAGCATCGGATGCATGCCCTGCACCCGTGCCGTGCGGCCGGGGGAGGATCCCCGCTCCGGGCGCTGGGCAGGCTTCCAGAAGACCGAATGCGGCCTGCACGGGCGTTGATGCGAAGGAACCGGCCCGGCAGGGGAAGAATGGGGCGAGGAGCCCAAAGGAGGTCTCCTCGCCATGGCGTTTTCCATCCTGGCCCCGGTCATCACGCCGCGCGACGATCGCGGCCGCCTCGATCTCGACGGGCTGCAGCGCAACGTGCAGCGCCTCTCCGCCACGTCGCTGGACGGCTTTCTCGCCCTGGGCTCGTCCGGCGAGTACGTCTACCTGCATGAGGAGGAGCGCCTCGCGGTGGTGGGGGCTGTCGTCGCCGCGGCCGGCAACAAGCCGGTGCTGGCGCAGGTGGGGGCCGAGACGACGGAGGACGCTGTCCGCCTCGCCGAGAAGAGCATGGCCCTCGGAGCCTCGGGCCTCCTCGCGGTGATCGG
>JAJYTV010000289.1 GCA_021792885.1 Bacillota bacterium | reverse complement strand
CTTCGACAACGAGGTCACGGTCGGCTACGTCTACATGCTGAAGCTGGCGCACCTCGTCGACGACAAGATCCACGCCCGCTCCACCGGCCCCTACTCGCTCGTTACGCAGCAGCCCCTGGGCGGCAAGGCCCAGTTCGGCGGCCAGCGCTTCGGCGAGATGGAGGTCTGGGCGCTCGAGGCGTACGGTTCGGCGTACACGCTACAGGAGCTCCTGACGGTGAAGTCCGACGACGTCGTGGGCCGCGTGCGGACCTACGAGGCGATCGTCAAGGGCGAGAACGTGCCGGAGCCGGGCGTGCCGGAATCCTTCAAGGTCCTGATGAAGGAACTCCAGAGCCTGGGCCTCGACGTCAAGGTGCTGAACGAGGAGCAGAACGAGATCGAGATCCGCGAGTTCGACGACGACATCGTCGAGACGGCCCGCGATCTCGACCTCGACGTGCGCGGCGAGCCTGCCCTGGTGGACCCGCAGATGCCCTTGGGCGACGAGGGCGAGGGCGGCCAGGAGGAACTCGGCCCGATCGAGGAAGAGCTCGAAGATCCCGAGGTGCTCGACGAGACGGAGGAGGGTCAGGAATGAACCCTGGCGTCACGCGGACGATCGACGTCAACTACTTCGACTCGATGCGCATCGGCCTGGCCTCTCCGGAGCAGATCCGCGAGTGGTCCAAGGGCGAAGTGAAGAAGCCGGAGACCATCAACTACCGCACCTTGCGGCCGGAGCGCGAGGGCCTCTTCTGCGAGAAGATCTTCGGACCGACCCGCGACTGGGAGTGCCACTGCGGCAAGTACCGCCGGGTGCGCTACAAGGGCATCGTCTGCGACCGCTGCGGCGTCGAGGTGACGCGGGCCAAGGTGCGCCGCGAGCGCATGGGGCACATCGAGCTGGCGGCGCCGGTGTCGCACATCTGGTATTTCAAGGGCATCCCGTCACGCATGGGCCTGATCCTCGACATGTCGCCCCGCGCGCTCGAGAAGGTGCTCTACTTCGCGAGCTACATCGTCATCGACCCGGGCACGACGCCCCTGATGGAGAAGCAGCTGCTGACGGAGAACGAGTACCGCGAGTACCGCGACAAGTACGGCCAGGGATTCCGCGCCGGCATGGGCGCGGAGGCGATCAAGGAGCTCCTCGAGGCGATGGACCTCGACCAGATGGGGGTCGACCTGCGTCAGGAGCTGCGCTCCTCGTCGGGCCAGCGCCGCATCCGGGCGATCCGGCGCCTCGAGGTCGTCGAGGCCTTCCGCCAGTCGGGAAACCGACCGGAGTGGATGGTCCTCGACGTCATCCCGGTGATCCCGCCCGACCTGCGCCCGATGGTGCAGCTCGACGGCGGCCGCTTCGCGACCTCCGACCTCAACGACCTCTACCGCCGGGTGATCAACCGCAACAACCGGCTCAAGCGCCTCCTCGACCTCGGCGCGCCGGACATCATCGTGCGCAACGAGAAGCGCATGCTGCAGGAGGCCGTCGACGCGCTGATCGACAACGGCCGGCGCGGGCGCCCCGTGACGGGTCCCGGCAACCGGCCGCTCAAGTCGCTCTCCGACATGCTCAAGGGCAAGCAGGGCCGCTTCCGACAGAACCTCCTCGGGAAGCGCGTCGACTACTCCGGCCGTTCGGTCATCGTGGTCGGCCCGACACTCAAGCTGCACCAGTGCGGCCTGCCGAAGGAGATGGCGCTCGAGCTCTTCAAGCCGTTCGTGATGAAGCGCCTGGTGAAGGACGGCTTCGCCCACAACATCAAGTCCGCGAAGCGCATGGTGGAGCGGGCGCGCGCAGAGGTCTGGGACGTCCTCGAGGACGTGATCCGCGAGCACCCGGTGCTGCTGAACCGCGCTCCGACGCTGCACCGCCTGGGCATCCAGGCGTTCGAGCCGATCCTCGTCGAGGGCCGCGCGATCAAGATCCACCCGCTCGTCTGCACCGCCTACAACGCCGACTTCGACGGCGACCAGATGGCCGTGCACGTGCCGCTCTCGGCGGAGGCGCAGGCGGAAGCCCGCGTGTTGATGCTCTCCGTGCACAACATCCTCAACCCGAAGGACGGACGTCCCGTGGTGACGCCGACCCAGGACATGGTGCTCGGCTGCTACTACCTCACCATCGAGCGCCAGGGCGCGCGCGGCGAGGGCATGGTCTTCACGGGCATCGACGAGGGGCTGCGCGCCTATCAGGCGAAGGAGCTCGACCTGCACGCCAAGATGACGGTCCGGCGCGAGGACGGCTCGCGGCTCGAGACGACGCTCGGCCGGCTGATCTTCAACGAGAAGCTGCCTCCGGAGCTCGGCTACCAGAACCGCGTCGTCGGGCGCAAGGAGCTCTCGGCGCTCGTCGCCGAGACCTACCGCCGGTTCGGCACCGCGCAGACGGCGAACGTCCTGGACGGGATCAAAGAGCTCGGCTTCCACTACGCGACGGTCGCCGGCACGACGATCGGCATCTCCGACATCCAGGTGCCGGCCGACAAGGAGCGCATCCTCAAGGATGCGGAATCTCGGGTCGAGAAGATCGAGGCGCAGTTTAGGCGCGGTCTCATCACGAACGACGAGCGCTACCAGCGCGTCATCGACGTGTGGGACTGGGCCAAGAAGGAAGTCACGAACGCCTTGATGCACAGCCTCGACCCGTTCAACCCGGTCTACATGATGGCGATCTCGGGCGCGCGCGGCAACGTGCAGCAGATCTCGCAGCTCGCCGGCATGCGCGGCCTGATGGCCGACCCGTCCGGACGCATCATCGAGCTCCCGATCCGCGCCTCGTTCCGCGAGGGACTGACGGTGCTCGAGTACTTCACCTCGACGCACGGCGCGCGCAAGGGACTCGCCGACACGGCGCTGCGCACTGCGGACTCCGGCTACCTGACGCGCCGCCTCGTCGACGTCTCGCAGGACGTGATCGTCCGCGAGGAGGACTGTGGCACGCGTGCCGGGATCGTCGTGCGGGAGATCCGCGACGGCACCGAGGTGATCGAGTCGCTCGCGGACCGCATCGCGGGCCGCATCGCGGTGCGCGACATCGTGCACCCGGAGACGGGCGAGGTGCTCGTCGGGACCGGCGTGATGATCGACGAGCCGGTGGCGGACGCGATCGTCGCGGCGGGCATCCCGGAGGTGCCGATCCGCTCCGTCCTGACCTGCAAGTCGCGCTACGGAGTCTGCCAGGCGTGCTACGGCCGCAACCTCGCGACCGGAACGCTCGTCGACGTCGGCGAGGCGGTCGGCATCGTCGCCGCCCAGTCGATCGGCGAGCCGGGCACCCAGCTGACGATGCGCACGTTCCACACGGGCGGCGTCGCCGGCGACGACATCACCCAGGGTCTGCCGCGCGTCGAGGAGCTCTTCGAAGCCCGCAAGCCGAAGGGCCAGGCGGTCATCGCGGAGATCGGCGGACGCGCGAAGATCCGCGACGTCGAGGGGCGGCGCGAGGTCGACGTGACGGCGGCCGACGGCGAGGTGCAGACCTATGCGATCCCGTACGGGGC
>JAJYTV010000288.1 GCA_021792885.1 Bacillota bacterium | reverse complement strand
AGCCCACCTCCTTGGCTAGCACGGGGAAATCCGCTTCCTGTACCAATGCGGCGATCCTTCCGGCAAGCCCCCGGAAGCCGGCAGTCCCGCCGCCTTGGATCGCCTCCTGGAGGGGATTGAGGTGCAGGAAGACGCCATCGGCATCTAGCATGCGGACCGCGTCCGCCACCTGGGCGGCGTCGAACCGCACACCGAGGTCTGCGGCGCCGAGGTTCGCGAAGACCGGCACGTCGGGAGCCTCCCTGTGGACCACCGCGAAGCTCTCGCGTGTCTCCGGGTGGCGCAGCGCAGCCCGTTGGCTGCCCACCGAGATCGGCAGGCCGAGTTCCTGCGCCGCGGCTGCCAGATTCCGGTTGATCTCCGTGCCCCGTTCCGGCCCGCCCGTCATGCCGGAGATCAGGATTGGTGCGGCGATCCTTTGGCCGAGGAACGTCGTCTCGAGGTGCACGTCGGTCAAGGCGATCTCGGGCAGCGCCTGGTGCAGAAAGTAGTAGCGCTCGAGGCCGCTGCGGCGCCCTCCCTCCACATCTTCACGCAGGCAGAGGGCAATATGGTCGATCTTCCGCTCCAGGATCGGTTTCATGCCTGCACTCCCACAGCGATCGGCTGCCGCCAGGTGTCTACGGCACCTTCATCGCGCAGTGCCTGGGCAATGGAGCGCGCCGCTTCGTCGTCCGCCGCCAGCGCGATCATCGCACCGCCAAGCCCGCCGCCCGTCAGCTTTGCCCCAAGCGCGCCCGCCTTGCGGGCGCGCTGTACGAGCCGGTGCACGAGGGGGTGCGAGACCCCGAGGCTCTCGAGGGCCCTCTGCGCCGCGTCGAGCGCACGGCCGAGCCCAGGGATGTCCCCGGCGCGGAGCGCTGCCTCGGCAAATCGCGTGAGATCGCCCAGTTCCGCCATCGTGCCCAGCACCTCCTGTGCCCTGGAATCCAGACGCTGCCTAACCTCCGCCACCGCCGTGCGGGTCTCCGCACTGCAGCCAGTGTCCCCGATCAGCAGTACCGCGCCTGCACCCGCTGGCACCGGTTCGGGCTGCTGGCCGGTGCGGAAGAGGAAAGGGCCTTCCGCCAGCACGCCGGCACTGTCGACGCCGCTGGCCGTGCCGTGTACCTGGTCCTCGGCAAGGTCGACCAGTCCGCGCAGTTCGCGCGCATCCGCCGCAGCGCCGACGCTCTCGTACACTGCGCGCACGACGGCGGCCGCACTGGCTGCGCTGGACCCCAAGCCGCGGGCCGGCGGCACGCTCGAGCGCAGGCGGAGCAGGAGGTCGGCACGTCGCATCCCCAGCCGATCCAGCGTCGCGGTGAAGGCGGTTGCGACGCCGGAAAGTTCCACGGGCGCCTCGCGCAGCGGTCCGGCAAAGATCGGACACTCCAGAGCAAGCGGCCCCTTCGCTCGCAGGATCGCCGCCCGCACGGTGAGGGCCTGGAGCGGCATGGCGAGTGCCGGCTGTCCGTAGACCACCGCATGCTCGCCCACGAGGATGATCTTCGCGTGGGCATACCCGATGGCCGCCGTGCGATCGTGGCCCAAGCCTCCAATCACACCCGCCGCGCGAGCAGATGCCGGGCCGCGCGCAACCCGATCTCCCCCTGCGCCGCCATCTCCGCGGCGAGCGTGTCCGCGAGCTCCGGCGCCGCACCTGCGGCGAGCGCCACGCTGCGCGCGTGCAGCGCCATGTGGCCCCTCTGGATCCCCTCCGAGACCAGGGCCCGAAGCGCGGCGAGGTTCTGCGCGAGGCCCACGGCCACGCAGACCTGCGCCAGCTCCCCAGCCGTCTCCACCCTGAGCAGGCCGAGCGCCGTCCGCACGGCGGGGTTGACCCCGATCGACCCGCCCACCGTACCGACCGGCATGGGCAGTTCGATCTCCCCGTGTAGATGACCGTGCGCGCCGACGGCCCAGCGGGTCAGCGCGGTGTAACGGCCTGCCCTGCAGGCATGGGCGTGCGCCGCCGCCTCGATCGCCCGCCAATCGTTGCCGGTCGCGAGCAGGACGGCGTCGATGCCGTTCATCACACCCTTGTTGTGCGTCACCGCGCGATAGACATCCGCCTCGGCGAACCGCCCCGCTGCGACGATGCGGTCCCGCACCGACGCCCCAGACAATGCATTGGTGGCGAGCAGGCCCGGCGGGATGTCGCAGGCAGCCCGCGCGAGGCAGCGGTCGGTGTAGTTCGAGAGGATGCGCAGGAGAGCCCGTCCGCCCGCGATGCGCTCCACCGACGGTGCGATCGCCTCCGTCATCGCGTTGACCGTATTCGCTCCCATCGCATCCCGCGTGTCCACGTAGAGGTGCAGGACAAGGTCGGTCCGGTCGGTTCCCGAGTATGCGACGCGCCGCACACTGATCTCCCGCGCGCCGCCGCCCCGTGCCAGCATGCCTGGCTGCGCGTCGTTGGCCTCCTCGAGCAGGCGCTCGCTGGCTTGCAGCAGGGCGCGCTCCGCCGCCGCGAGATCCGGGCATTCGACGATCTGCACCTGGCCGATCATGAGCCGCCCCTGCGCCTGCGCGAGAAACCCTCCCGCGGCGCGGACAATGCGGGCTCCGTTGCTCGCAGCCGCGATCACCGACGACTCTTCGACCACCATCGGGACCAGGTAGTCCTTCCCGTTCACCGTGAAGTTCGTCGCGATGCCGAACGGCAATGCCGTCACGCCGATCGCGTTCTCAACCATCTTGTCGGCGATCTCCGGCGTCAGGCCGCCTCCGGGATCGAGCGCGTCCAATTCCTCCACTTGCAGCGCGCCCGACGCGTGCAACCGGTCCCTGCGCTCTCTCACACTCTGCCGACGGAAACCCACGACCCGCGAAGACGCCATCGTATGCGTCATCTGCCTTCCACACCCCCGCCTCGACGGCCAGAGGCCGTGTGGCCACCCCGGGGCGACGTTCGTTGCATAACACCACTATCCGCCATGAATCCTGATTCAAACGGTCAATAATCACACACTGCGGCGGCCATGCGGCACAGCGAAAAAGGAAAAACTGCCCCCGGCGCTGGCTTGCGCCGGGGGCAGTCGCCTGGATCCGGTCAGGTATGCGTGCGCAGCGCTGCGCCCGCGCCTGCTGCGGCGGCCGCCGGCAGGAGCGGCAGGTCGACGCCGAAGGAGACGAGGAAGAAGAGGACGATCACGCCCAGCCACAAGAACTGCACCCATGTCCTCTGTACAAACGCGGCAGGGACGGCGGCGAACCCGGCACTCAGGATGAGCACCGCAACGAGCGCAAAGGGACCGAGCGAAGATGCGATCGTCGTCGCGTGGCAGATCTCCTTGCCGCCGGCATCGGTGCACATCATGCCGGTCGGCGAGAACCACATGTAGGCGAAGCCCGCAAGCGCGAGCAGCGTCGCAAGCCATGCGAGCAGCCTCGCGGCCGAAGGGCGCCTGGCCATTGAATTCCCCGCCTTCTGGGTCTTCGCTTGCATCGTACATCCGGCGCCGCTCGAGCATGACTGATGCGCGCCCGAAGTGCGAAAGTCTCGG
>JAJYTV010000287.1 GCA_021792885.1 Bacillota bacterium | reverse complement strand
GGCCCGTCCAGTCCTTCTCCGTCCGGTCGCCGCAAGGGCATCGTTGCACCGGCCATGCGTCGGCCGGAATGTTCAGCCCTGCGTTTGGCGGCCGAAGGCATCGCGCACCTCGAGAACGCATGCGCATGAACTAGAAGGATGCCGACCAGACAGACTCGGGCAGTTGCGTGAGGACGTCGACACCTGGCCGACCGCTACGACACCGAGGTGGCCGACGGTGGAGTGCTCATAGTACAGCCGTCTCACCTCCTGGCGAGCCGGCTTTTGTATGGTGCCCAAGGCATGCGGGCGCCCGACATCGGGATCGGAGCCGGCGCCTTCGCGGAGATCTTCCCCAATCAGGGCGCCATGATCACCGGCGTCGGCCTCTCCGCGCGGATGTTCGAAAAGCGTGACAGCGCCATCTGGAGTGGCGCAGTTTGCCGGCTCGTTTCCCACTGCCTCGATGTTGCGGCCCTCTTCTTCGTTCTGTTCGTTCCGAAGAGATCAGGTACGCGTCGCGACTGTCGCCAGCGTTCCCATGACGTCGGGTGCGCGTGCTGCGCCGTGTTCGGATAGAACATGCGGCTCCAGAAGACGCGAACGGACTCCGGAAGCGTCTGCAGACCCCCAATGTCGTCCTGCACTACCGCCCCCACCTGTCCCCAGCCGTCCAGCCTGGCGTTCCGCTTAGCATCATCCGCGCTGGGGTGTAGGGCCGGCCCATCTCTTTTGGATCGGTGCGACCGCTCGACCCGAAGCGCCGGTCCGCAGAGAGCGCGACTGCGTCGCGTTTCGCCGCGGCACCGCGTTCCATGATGAGGTTCCTGCAGTGCCCGTTCGGCAGGGCGCAGGAGACGGCGGCGGTGAAGTCCGCATCGCCCAGTTCGCGCACGCTGGGGAAGTCGAGACGGCGGGGGCACGATCGGGCGCAGCGGCGCCGAGGTCGAGATCGTCTTGGAGCCCTTGGCGCAGGCGGCGACGCCGTAGGCGCAAAGCCAAGACGCGGAACACGGGCAGCCCCCCGCCGGCGAGATCACCCCAGCATCAACCACCGATACGCAGCCCGCGCGAGAGCCAGCTACCCAAGAGCGCGAGGAACACAGCGCCCCACGCCACGTAGGCCACATAGCTCGCGACGAGGGCGATCGGCGACAGCCACGGGAGACCTGCCGCCTTGCCGAACAGGTCGGTGGCCGTCGCGTACATGCCCATCGGGAAAACCATGCTCCAGAGCGCTGGTTCGTACGACAGCGGCTGTCCGCCATGACCATATCGCCAAGCCCCGAACAGCAAGAGCGCCGGGATCCAAAAGCTGCCAAAGGCCCAGAGCATGAACGAGACGCCCAGCACCACCGGTTGAAACGCCATGAGCGGTCCGGGCAGCGGCGCGGCAAGGAGCCGGGCTCCGGCCAGCACGGTGATCGCCGTCGCCCCCATGCTGATCCAGTACGTCGGCGTGAGCTCCTCTGCGGAAGTGCCCGACAGCAGGAGCCGCGCCATGATGATCGCGATCAGCACGAGGTAGAGGACCGCGCCGATGGCCCAGTAGCTTGTGGCGAGGAATGCGAGGAGCGCTGCCTGGGGGCCGCCCCCTCCCGCGAGCACCGAACCGATCGTCGACACCGATTGCGTGGCGACGACCCAGATCAGCCACGACCCGTTGACGCTCGGTCCCAACCTTTGATCGGATCTTCCCAGCATGAGGCCCACCGGGATCGTGTATGTGAGCACCAGCCAGGCGACGGTGCCGACACCCCCCAGCAGCAGCGACAGGTGGATGTCCGAAGCGGAGAAATAGCGCACCGCGAGAACGTTTGACGCGGCGACGAAGGTGAAGAAGCCGAACGTCTTTCCCGGGGTCCGGGCGTCCTGCAGGACCTCCTGCGGATGAAGGAACAGGCGGGCGGCGTAGAGGACGACGAGAACGCAGTAGCCGGCCGTCGCCACGGCGAGCAGCAGCAGCGAGAAGACTTCCAGGCGGAAGATCTCCGCGGCGGTGGAGACGATGCCGGTCGCCATCACGAACGCGAAGTAGCCCGGGTAGAGGTGAGCCAGCGCAGCGCGATGGACCGATGTACCTGTGGGGGTCACCGGATCCCTTCCGTGCGGCACGGCTACGCGTCCCGCGGCGAGCGGGGCTCGAAGGCCTGGGAGAGGATGCGGAACGCCGGAGTCTCCGACGCGATCTCCGCATGGAACGCTTCCATGTCCGGAGCGTTCGCGGCCACCAGGACGAGCCGGTTGGTCTGCTCGATGTCCCGGAGCGCCATGATCTTCTCTTCGATCTCCTGTGGGAGCGCACCGAAGCGCATCAGCAGGATCGTGCGCAGGTCTGCGCGGTCGGCCTCCAGGAGCAGGCGCGTGCGCTGCAGCGATCCGTCTTCCTTGACTTCAGGCATGGGGTTCCCTCCGTTCAGCGGATGTTCGACCGGCCCTTTGCTTGGCTGCTACGCGTCTGCGCGAACCTTGCGCAGACGCGGCCGTCCGCCGCCTGTACTGCATCGGTGCGCGCCGTAGGTAGGCGAGCGGCAAGCTCCACACGTGCACCAGCCTGGTGAACGGAGAGACGGCGAAGAGACCGAGCGCCGTCAGGATGTGGATCTGCAGGATGAGCGGCACCTGGCTCATCAGCCGGGCGTCCGGGTGCAAGAGCAGCACGCCGCGGATCCACGGCCCCACCGTCGTGCGGTATTCGTACGGAAGGTGCGTCGCATTGTAGCCGAGGGTCATCAGGAGCCCCATGGCCACGGTGGCGATCAGGAAACCGAGCGCGACCCAATCGGCCGGCGCGGTGTTCCGCAGGACGCGTTTCACGCCTAGCCTGCGCAGCAGGAGAAGGGCGAGGCCCGCAAGGGTCATGAGGCCGGTGATCCCGCCCATCACCATGGCGCCGAGGTGGTACATGCGTTCAGAGATCCCGATGGCCTGGTACACCTCGATCGGAACGAGCAGCCCCGCGACGTGGCCGAAGAACACGAAGATGATCCCCCAGTGGAAGAGCAGGCTGCCCGTCCGCAGCATGCGCTTTTCCAGGAGCTCGCTGGACTTCGACGTCCAGCCGATCTGGTCGTAGTTGTAGCGCGCGAGGGTGCCCACGACGAGTACGGTGAGGCAGAGGTAGGGATAGACGACCCACAGGAACTCGTTCACGCCAACACCTCCAGCAAACTAGAGGTAGCGGAGCGGATACGGAAGCGCACGGTCCTCTTCGTCGCCGCGCGGGGGGTTCGCCCCGGAACCTTCCGCAGGCGCGGGCAGCGCCTGCAGGATCGCCTGCACGAGGGGAAGGTAGGTCGAGCCGGCGTCCATGCGCCCGGCGATGCCGTGCAGGGCATGCGCAATCCGCCGTTCTAGGGGGTCTTCGCGCGACGGCCACCGTTCGGCCAGGAACTCGAGCAAGAGGGGCAGGTAGTCCGGCAGCTCCTCATCTGGACATTCGTATCCGCAGCGGCGCAGGTGCTCCTTGAGCGCGAGCAGCGCCGGCGCCCGGTCCCGCGCGTCGCCAAGCTCCTGGAACGTCAGGTAGAGGGAGAGGTCCTCGCGG
>JAJYTV010000286.1 GCA_021792885.1 Bacillota bacterium | reverse complement strand
CGGCAACGAGGCGGGCGTCGGTGCCGCCGTGCGCGCGTCCGGCGTGCCGCGCGAGGACGTCTTCATCGCGACGAAGGTGTGGAATTCGGACCAAGGATACGACACGACGCTGCGCGCGTTCGAGCGAAGCCTTTCGCAGCTTGGCCTTGGCCAGGTGGACCTCTACCTCGTGCACTGGCCGGTCAAGGGCAGGACGAAGGAGACTTGGCGGGCGCTGGAGCGCATCTACGGCGAGGGCCGGGCGCGGGCGATCGGCGTGTGCAACTTCAAGGCCCACCATCTCGAGGAGCTCCTGCAGTACGCCGAGGTGGCGCCGATGGTGAACCAGGTCGAGTGCCACCCCTTCCTCGCGCAGCGGGAAGTGCTCGCCTACTGCCAGGGCCACGACATTCGCCTCGAAGCCTGGGCTCCGCTCGTGCGTGGGCGGCTCGACCATCCGGTGCTCCTCGAAGTCGCCGCGAGGCACTCCAAGACACCGGCCCAGGTCGTTTTGCGCTGGAACCTGCAGCGCGGCGTCGTGACCATTCCGAAGTCCGCGCGACCGGAGCGCATCGCGGAGAACGCAAAGCTCTTCGACTTCGAGCTCTCAGCGCAGGACATGGCCCAGATCGATGCGCTCGACGAGGAGCGGAGGATCGGCCCGGACCCCGACACGATCGACTTCTAGCAGCTAGAGCCCCAGCTGGCGGCAGCGCTCGGCGAGTGGCGAGCGCTCTGCCGACTCGAGCTGCACGCAAGCGAAGAGGTCCTGGCCGCGCATCCTCTGGGCGATGAAGCTGAGGCCGTCCGCGCCGCGGCTGAGGTAGGGGCTGTCGATCTGCTCCGGGTCGCCGATCAGCACGACCTTCGTCCCCTTCCCCGCACGCTTCACGGTGATGGCGGCCTGGTGTGGCGTGACGTTCTGCGCCTCGTCGAGGATCAAAAAGCGCTGCGAGAAGCTGCGCCCGCGGAAGAAGGAGATCGACTTGAACTCGATCTGCCCCTGGCGCCGCAGGTAGTCGACCCGGTCCTCGAGCGTCTCCCGCTCGGCGCGGCCGGCGTGCCCGCCACGCCGCGGGCGCTCGAACAGGGCCTCGAGGGCGTCGTAGGCCGGCATCACCCACTCGCGCATCTTCTCCTCCTCGGTGCCCGGCAGGGCGCCGAGGTCTCGGCCCATGGGCACGATCTCCCGGGTGTAGATGACCTTCTCTATCTCCTGGCGCTCGGCGAGCTCCATGCCGACCGCGATCGCGAGGAGCGTCTTGCCGGATCCCTGCGGGCCGAGCAGCGTCACAAGCGCCTTGCGCGGGTTCAACAGCGCGTCGAGCGCGAAGACCTGCTCCTCGTTGCGCGCATCGAGGCTGCCGTACACCTTCTGCGCCGGCCGGTAATAGGAGAGCGGCCGCACGACGGCGTCCGCCACCTCCCAGTAGCCCTTCTCCTGGAGCGCGACGTGACCGTGGCCGAAGGCGAGCTCCGCCTTCGGGCGCCCGCGGTAGAAGGCTTCGATCTCGTCTTCCCCTAGGCGCGGCAGTTCCGCCGCGAGGCATGCGGCGCAGAGCCAGGCCGTATCCGGAGGGTCTCCGTAGTACACGACGGCCCTGGCGTCGTCCGCGCCGCAGCGTGTACACGGCTCGGCGACGCTCGCGAGGATGTAGTCGCTCTCCACGAGCGCCGCTTCCGGAAGCCCCAGTTCGGCGCGCATGCGCTCGAGCCCGACGCCGGCCTCCTCGACTTCCTGGAACAGCGCCGGCGGGACGACCGCCCGAACGATGCCGGTGTGGCCCAAGGGGCCGACTTGGTCGTTGCGGTAGGCTTCGGAGCGGATGCCCATGCTGCGGGCCTTCACCCGCAGGTTGAAGTCGTTCGAGACCAGGACGACCTGGCCGTCCGGATCCTTCCGCTGCAATGCGGCCGCCACTGCGAGGATGCGGTGGTCGGCCTTCTCGATGTCCAGGCCCTTCGGCAGGAGACCCGTCTCCTGGTGGTTCAGCTCGACGCGCAGCGCACCGCCGGTCGGCAGGAGAGCACCCGCCACGATGTCACCCTCCGCAGAGAGCTGGTCCATCAGGCGGATCGCCGCCCGGGCATTCGCTCCCATCGCGTCGAGGTGGGTCTTGAACCGGTCGAGCTCCTCGATCGTCACGATCGGGACGACGACCGTGTTCCCCTCGCCAAACGTCAGCAGGGACTGCGGGTTGTGCAAGAGCACGTTGGTATCGAGGACGAACTGCTTCTGCAAAGCTGCATACCCCTCCCGCCGACCTGGACACTGCTGCAGCAATTGGCCGTCAAGGCCTGTGCGTCCTGCGGTTCATCCAACCGCAATGTCGAATTCGTCAAGTTGCAGCGGGGCAGGGCCGTACCGGGCGAGCTCGCGTTCGTCCCGACGGGCGGATCTGAGGTCCGATCTACCGCGGTGTCGCCGCGAAGCCGAAGAGCAGCGTCAGGACGTGGCACATCGGGTCCTACACGGTCCAAGAGCTCGATCTGCCCGTCTCCTACTTCGAGGGCGCCAGGGAGTTCGTCCTCGGTACGACACTCCTGACGCTGGGCGCTTCCTCGCCGTACACCAGTTCACCCGACGATATGGCAACTCCCACGATGTACACGAACGTTTGTGAAAATCTGAAACTGTCACGAACCCTCCGGCGGAGCGGAGGTGCTCGAGATCTCAACCGGGCCGGCTTCCTGAGTGGTCCGGTGCGGAAGTGAGAGAGGGAGGCGCGGCTTTTTTCCGCGCCTCCCTCTCATTCAGTGGGGAGAATGCTCCGCCTCGTCCTCGATCTCGCTGCGGAAGCCCTCGATCGCTTCCTCGCGCTGGTCCTGCTGGCGGTGCAACTGGCCCTCCTGCGTCGGTCCGAGTTCCCCCTTGTGGGCCTTCAGGTAGTCGTCGGTCTCGCGCATGTTCTCCATCGTGTTCGAGAGGGCTTCCTGCAGGTGCTCGACGTTGTCGGAGCGGTCGTCGGGGTTGGGCCTTCGCGTCCTCGGCATCGCCATCACTCCTTGCGACCGCTAGTGTTTCCGCGGTCGTGGCTCGTCATGACGTACCTCAGGCGACCCAGTGCGCCGTAGCAAAGAGCGCGACGAACAGCGCGCCGACCAGGGCGCTCAGCCAGAACGCGGGGCGTACCCAGCGGGGGTGCTCTGCGAGCAGCGCCCCCGCTGCGAGGAAGATCGGCCATGCGGAGAGCAGAAAGCGCGGCGCGGACATCAGCGGCACGCCGCTCGACGGGTAGAAGAGCGGCACTGTCAGAACCACGAGCGCGTACGACCAGAGCGCCGGCCGCAGCCGGCGGATGGCGTGCACCAGGAGGAAGATCCCGAGCGCCGCGAAGGCGAGGTTCCAGACGTTGCTCATGCTGACGAGGGGCTCGCCGGTCGCGAACAGCTGGTGCCAGCCGAACTGCCCCACGTGCTGTGCGAAGTCGCGGATCGCGAGCCAGATCGTGATCCAGGGCGGTGCGAACGCGCGCCCCCAGTGCTGCTGCACCGACTGGAACGTGAGCGGGTTGCCGAAGCCGACGAGCAGGTAGCCCATGTAGGCGAA
>JAJYTV010000285.1 GCA_021792885.1 Bacillota bacterium | reverse complement strand
CGAAGAATCGCTACTCACACAGGCTGCTAGGCGCCGCGGCGGAAGAGGTGCTGCGGCAGCCGCTTGTCCGTGAGGCGGTCGAGCCCGCGCACGATCGACTCGTCGGGACGCTCGTCGCAGTTCACCTGCAGTCCCAGGGCGCCCGGCAGGTGCTCGCGCAGCGCCCGCAGCCGGGCGCCGCCGCCCGTCAGGAAGATGCCGTCCTCCGCGACGTCCGAGACGAGCTCCGGCGATGCGTCGCGCAGGAGTTCCTGGATCGCGGCCGCGATGCGGTCGGCGAGCTGGCGCGCAGGCGGCTCGATCTCCTCGCGCTGTACGCGCAGCGCGCGCGGCAGGCCACTGATCAGGTCGCGTCCGTGCAGCACGGTCTCGGGCACGCCCTCTCCGAGCAGGTCGTGCTTCAGCGACTGCGCCGTGGCTGGCCCGACCATCAGGTTGTACTGCTCGCGCAGGCGGCGCGCGATCGCCTCGTCAAGGGTGTCCCCCGCCTCGGGCAGGGTCGCGGACACGACCGTGCGGCCGAGCGACAAGAGGTCGATCTGGGTCCGCGAGGCGCCGACGTCGACGACGAGGCTGCCGTGCGGCGCGAAGAGCGGCAGATCCAGCCCGAGCGCCCGGCATGCGGCGAGCTGCGCGAACGCGACGCGTGCGGCGCCCGCCTCGCGCGCGAGGATCGAGAAGGCGCGGCGGTCGAGCGCGGTGGCGCCCGACGCGATCGCCACGACGATCTCGGGACGCGCCCAGCGGCTGCGCGCCGTGTGCCCGATCATGAAGCGAAGTAGTGCCTGCGCCAGCTTCGGAGAACGCACGCCGCCGCCGGCAAACGGGCGTTCCGCTTCGAGACCGTCGGGCGTGCGCCCGAGCATGCGCTGGGCCTCGCTGCCCACCGCGATGATGTTCCCGTCCGCCTGGTGCGCGACCACCGCCGGCTCCTGTGTCTTGCGGCTGCGGCTGCCCTCTGCCGTCATGCGGACCGTGTCGCTGCCGAAATCGAAGAGCAGTCTACGCAAGCGGTTCCCCCCACTGCCCGTCATATCTCTATATAAGCGGACAGGCACATGGGGACGCATTGCACAATTGTTGGACGCGATGGCAGTGCTGGGCCTTCGCTGGAATTGGCGACCGCAGAGGGAACCTGCTCACCGACGTTCTGCTCGCCTTTGCCGATCCTCGGAGCCGCTTCTCGTAGAAGGAGACAGGCTACGCGGCGGGCTCGCCGCGTAGCCTGTGTGGCTTCTTCTCAGGACGAGAGGGTGCGCTGCGCGATCCGCTCCGCTCCTCGCCTCGCCTGCGCGATGATCTCGGCGGCGTCGACGGCGAGGTGGCGTCCCCCTTGGTAGAGGAGGCGCCCGCTCGCGTAGACCCGCTCCACGTCGCGCGAGGTGGCGGTGTAGACGAGCGCGGAGGCGACGTCGAAGACCGGCTGCAGCTGCGCGGAGCGAAGGTCGACGACGACGACGTCGGCCTGGAAGCCTTGGCGTAGCTGGCCGACATCGGCGAGTCCGAGCGCCAGAGCGCCCTCGTAGGTCGCCATGCGCAGTACGGTGGGCGCCGGCAGCTGGGCCGCGTCATGGCTCGCGCCCTTCGCGATCCATGCGGCCGCCTTCATGCTCAGGAAGGGATCGAGCACATTCGCGCTCGCGGCCCCGTCCGAGCCGAGCCCGACCGGTATGCCGTGGGCGCGCAGGCGCGCGACCGGCGCGAAGCCGCAGCCTAGCTTGAGGTTCGAGATCGGGCAGTGTGCGACGCCGATCCGCATACCGGAGAGCAAGGCGTAATCCGACTCGGCGGGCGCGACGTAATGCGCGGCGATCACGGGCTGGTCCGAGAGGTGCGAGTCGAGCAGCACATGCGCGGGGGTGCGGCCCTGCGCTGCGAGCTCCTGCGTCTCCTCGGGCGTCTCGGCGAGGTGGATGTGGATGCGGGCATCCAGCGCCTTGGCCCGCTCCGCGACCTCCACCAGGTATTCGTGCGAGCAGGTGTAGGGCGCGTGGGGACCCAGCGCGACCTGGATGCGGCCGCCGTGGGCCCCCTGCCAGCGCTCGTAGAGGTCCGTTCCGACCTTCAGCCTGCGCCGCTCCGGGTCCGCGTTGCCGATCAGGCCCTGGGTGATCACGCCGCGGATCCCGGACTCGACGATCGCTTCGGCGACGCGGTCCATCGACATGTACATGTCGTTGACGGCGGTGACGCCGCTCGCGACTGCCTCGAGCAGCGCGAGGCGCGTGCCGGCGAGCACGTCCTCCTCGCCCATGCGGTCCTCGACGGGCCAGATGTGTTCCGTCAGCCAGGGCTGGAGCGCAACGTCATCGGCGATGCCGCGCAAGAGCTGCATCGCAAGGTGCGTGTGCGCGTTGACAAAGCCCGGGATGATCGCCCTCCCGGGAAGGTCGTGGATCTCGTCGCCGGGCGAGGGCGGAGGCGCGCCCGCGGCAGGCCCGGCGTAGATGATCCGGTCCCCCTCCATGCAGAGGACACCGTCGCGGTACTCCACCTCCGGCGTGAGCAGCGTCGCGCCTTGCAGGTGGATCACGACGTGCCCTCTTGCCAGGACGCACGGTAGCGCGCCTGTTCCTCCGTCTCCCGCTCGAGACCGATGCCGCGCGCCTCGAGGGAGAGCCGCGCGACCTCCTGGTCGAGCCCCTCGGGGAATGCGTGGACGCCCGGCGCCATGCGCTGCGCCGCGAGGTGAAGGAGCGCGAGCGCCTGCACGGCGAAGGAGAGGTCCATGATCTCCACGGGATGCCCGTCGCCCGCGGCGAGGTTGACGAGCCTGCCCTCGCCGAGCAGGTAGAAGCGGCGGCCGTCCGGCGCCGTGTAGCGCTCGACGTTCTCGCGCGCGACCTGCGGTTCCCCGCAGAGGCTGCGCAGCGCGCCCTTGTCGATCTCCACGTCGAAGTGGCCGGCGTTCGCCAGGAGGACGCCGTCGCGCATCACCGCGAGGTGCTCGGCGCGCACGACGTGCAGCGCGCCCGTCACGGTCACGACGATGTCGGCCTTCGGCGAAAGGTCCGCCATCGTGCCGACCTCGTAGCCGTCGAGCCAGGCCTCGTTCATCTTCACCGGATCGATGTCGACGACGCCGACCCGCGCCCCGAGCCCGCGCAACCGCTGCGCGACGCCGCGGCCGCACTGGCCGAAGCCCACGACGAGCGCGTAGCGTCCGGCGATTGTCAGGTTCGTCGTGCCCATGATCGCCTCGACGACCGACTGGCCGGTGCCGAAGCGGTTGTCGAAGAGGTGCTTCATCTGGGCGTCGTTCACGGCGATGACCGGGACTTTGAGCTGTCCCTCCCCGTGCATGGCGCGCAGGCGCACGAGGCCGGTCGTCGTCTCCTCGGCCGCGCCGAGGACGCCTGAAAGCAGTTCCGGTCGGCGCAGGTGCAGGCGCGTCAGGAGGTCTCCACCGTCGTCGATCACCAGCGTCGGCCGGTGCTCGAGCACGGCGTCGAGGTAGGAGAAGTACTCCTCGGCGCTCGCACCGTGGCGCGCGTGCACCGTGACGCCCCCTTGGGCGAGCGCCTGGGCGACGGCGTCCT
>JAJYTV010000284.1 GCA_021792885.1 Bacillota bacterium | reverse complement strand
CTTCAAACCCATGCCCTTCCCCTCGATTCGAAATAGTCCGATCGCAACGTTTGGGCGGTGCCGATCCATCTGCACGGGGTCCCTTGGGTCGGCACCGGCCGACACCCCCGCATCGCGCTGGCGCAGGAATGCGGCGTCATGGGCGGCGTCCAGGCATTGCCGGGGCCACCGGAACAGGAGCCCGGTGCTTCTTACGTACCGACCGGTTGGTATCATTTCGGTCCCTGGTCGCCTCTTCCTGCAGCGACCGGCAACAAACGCGTTCCGGCGGTCCGTCGTCTCTGTCCCGCAGAAGCCCGGTCATCTCGTGCAGGTGCGCTCGCGGCTGGGGGACTCCTCGATCTATGCGCCTGGTCGCAGTCCCTATCACCGACTGCTTGCACCGCCAGCCCGTTCCTTCTCGAATCGCACGGGCCGTTCGGGAGTGGGCACCGCGTTTGCGCTACCGGACGATGTCCTTGCACCGTGGGTTGGCATATTCCGCTTCGAGTTGCATCGAGGACAATACTGGCTATCATTGCAGATAGTAGTTATCCCAGGTTGACAATGGCAAACCCGGCGAAAGCCGGGGACGCAAAGCCATCGGGCCTAATCTCCCTCAAGGGGAGCACGGCAGCCGGGTTGCCGAAGCCAAGGGGTGGCTACGTTTCTTTAGTCGGGTGGTCACCCGCACGTCGACGATGGGGTGAATGAAGATGCGAACCGTCGTGCTCCGCGTTGCGATCGCCATCATGCTCAGCCTGGCTGCTCTTCCGGCTGCAGGTGCATCCGCGGGCGCCAACTCCGCAGACTACGTCAACCGGGAAACGTTCGTGTCCGACTTCGAGGCGGCTCTGCAGATCCAGCCGGTCTACCCGGCAACGCCCACGTTCACCGACGTCCCGCGCTCGAACCCGTGGTATGGGGAAATCGAGGCCGCCGTTGCGCAAGGCTGGATGAGCGGCGTGACGAGGACCAGCTTCGATCCGCAGGGGCTCTTGACCCGCGCCGAGATCGCGAAGATCGAGACGATCGCCCTCGGGGACCAGTCCGAGGCCCTGCAGCTGATGCAGACCCCAACCCTCTTCACGGACGATGCCTCGATTCCGGCCTGGGCGCGGGGGTACATCAACGAGGCGGTCGACCTCGGCCTGATCCACGGCCTAGCGAATGGGAGCTTCGCGCCCGACCAGCCCCTGACGATGAGCGACGAATCGCACTTCATCGGCCAGTACATGGCCATTGCAGACCTGCAGTCGCCGCAGAGCATCCAGGTGTCGGCATCCCCCGGCATCGCGCCAGCGGGAACGCCGATCACCCTGTCGTCCGTGGTGACGGACCGGCTTGGCCGCGTGATCTCCTGCCCGTCCCTCGCCTACAGCGTGACGCCCTCCGGTGCGACCGTCCAAGGGAACGTGCTGACGGCAACCGCGGACGGAGCGTATACGGTGACTGCGAGCTGCGAAGCCGGAACCGGGACGGCCACCGTCACCGTGGGCCCTGTTGGGTCAAGCCCCACGCTTTCGGTGCAGGGGCCGGCCTTCGCAAGCGCCGGGACGCCCTACGACGTCACGCTCACCCTCAACGACCCGTCCGGTGCGACCAGCACGTACAGTGGCATGGACACGATCCAGGTCTCTGTCAGCGGCGACCCCGGCGCGACAGTGCCTTCGACGGTCGCGTTCGACAACGGCACCGCCACCTTGACGATCACTCCGTCGCGACCGGGACTCGACACGGTCAACGTGACGGACAGCGCGATCGGCGGCTCCTCGGGCGCATCGGCGCCGTTCCTCGTTCTCGCGACCGGGCTCCCTCCCCAGGGCGAGGTGGCCGGACCGATCACGCTCGGGTCGAGTGATCTCACTGCCGGCGGGACGTTGACGGCGAGCGTCCCCGATACGAACGCCAACATCAACTGGCTGCTCTGGAACAACCAGACGCAGCAGTACTACCCGATCCTGAACGCCTTCGGATCCCCCATCTCCACCAACCTGCCCGAGGCGTTGCCCCAGGGATCGTACGAACTGGTGGCGACGGACTACACCACCTCTCCGACGTTCTACGAGTCGCCGGTCGCCATCTCCTCGTCCTGGACGCAGCCCACGGCCGCGAGCGGGCGCCAGGTCGTCGACCCCTTCACCGTCTACAACCGGCAGGACATGGTTCCGCTCTTCGGCGTCGGATACGACGGCTATGGGCAGACGATCGCGCTCCTGGAGACGAGCGACGTGCAGCAATCGGACATCCAGAAGTTCGATGCGCTCTTCGGACTGCCGCCCTTGCAGATGGTGACCTACACGCCGCTCGGCGATCCAGGCGTCGTCGGGGGAACCGCATCCACCCCAAGCCGGGCCCTTGCCGAGGCGACGATCGATGTCGAGTGGGCGCACGCGATGGCCCCCGGTGCACAGATCGACCTCTACGTCTACCCGCAGCTCAGCGTGGGAGAGGTCGCAGCCACCGCTGCGGATGCCGTCATCCACGGCGATGCGGCGCTCTCGATCTCCCAGCTGTTCTCCGCCGCGCCGCAGCCCGGGACGGTGCCGTACGACCTCTTGCAGAGCGCCGAGAGCAATCTCGCCATCGTCGCGGCGTCGGGCGACTCCGGCTTCGAGCCCACCGCCTCCGTTCCTTGGCCGGCCTCCGAGTCCGGAGTCATCGCGGTCGGGGGCGCACAGTACGACGGCAACAGCATCGACTACTGGAACTCCGGCAGCGTCGGCGGACAGGTGGCGGCCGGGGGCTACGGCACGACGGCCTACCAGGCGCAATCGCAGTGGAACTACCTCGGGCACAGCACGCGCACGATCCCGGACGTCAGCTTCCTCGCACGCGACGCGTTCACCGTCATCGACGGTTCCCCCGCCTATGCGTCGGGGACAAGCATCGGCGCGCCTTCCTGGGCGGGCATCTGGGCCCTCGCGCAGGACCTCATATCGAGGAACAACAGTTCCCCCCTCGGCACGCCCGGCTCCGCCCTGTACCAGATCGCGACGATGCCGGTCCCGGCGCCGGCCTTCGTAAGGTCTGCGGGACAGCCGGCGGCCTTCTTGCCCAACATGGGCTTCGGGACGCCGGATGTGACCCGACTGGTAGAGGACCTGCTCTTCAAATTCTTCTGACCGCGCGCGTGAACCGACAGGAACCGCGTGCGGGCAAGAGACGTGCGCCGCCTGCCCAGGTGGCAGGCGGCGCGCTTCTTACAATGCATCAAACCGGGGATGGCGGACGGCAATGATCCACAGGGCCGGGGATTCCCCGCGGGCCGGGGTCCTCGCGGCCGCGCTGCACTCAGAGCCCGAGCAGGCGCTCCGCGTTGCCATGGGCGATCTTCCCGCGCACTTCGTCGCTGACCTTGGCGGCGTCGAGGAAGGCGCGCGCCTCCTTGTTCGTGCTGAAGGGGTAGTCGACCGAGAACATGATGCGCTCGGGACCGACCACGTCGAGCGCGCACTGGAGCGGCGGATCGGTGAAGAAGCCGCTCGTCGTGATGTACAAGTGTTCGAGGAAGTAGTCGCGCAGCGGGCGCTTCAGTCCCGCGACCGATGTGATCCTGGG
>JAJYTV010000283.1 GCA_021792885.1 Bacillota bacterium | reverse complement strand
AAGTGGGGGACGGGCCCTCTCGGCGGCCGCAGGGATCCTCGCCGCGATGGCGCTTGCGGCCTGCGGACCCGTCGTACCGCAGCGCGCCGCGCCCTCGCCGCAGGCACGCATCGGCAGTGCGCTGCACGCTACGGTCGCCTCCGTCGGGTACAGCCTGACCAGCCTTGACTTTCTCACCGCCCAGAAGGGGTATGTCGTCGGCGTGCGATGCGCCATGGGCAAGGACTGCACCGGCGGCTTCGGCGCGACAAGCGACGGCGGGCACAGCTTCACCTGGACGGCGCTCGGACCGGGAACCCCGGCCTCCGTGCAGTTCGTGGACCCTTCCCACGGCTTCGTGCTCATGCAGAGTGCGACCGGCGCGGCGCGCCTGCTCGCGACGAGCGACGGCGGGCGCAGCTGGCGGACGGTAGGGCAGGAGGGACAGCTGCGCGGCGCGCCCCAGTTCGTCAGCCCCGCCCTGGGGTTCGCCATCGTCAACGGCCAAGGCGCGACCGCGGTGATGCGCCCTTCGTCCCTCGTGCGCACGATCGACGGGGGGCGCAGCTGGCAGGCGGTTCCGACCGACGGCTACGACCCGGTCGACGTCGACTTCGTCGATGCGCAGCACGGCTACCTCGCGGCCTTCCGCTGCGGCGCCCAGAGCTGCGACGCCGCGATCCTCGGCACGACGGACGGCGGGGCGTCGTGGCAGGTGCTGCAGTCGGTCGGGAGCATCCAGATCGGCAACATCGGCACCTTCGCCCTCGATTTTCTGACGCCGTCGCTCGGCTTCGTGGAGCTGCCGAACCTTGAGGGCTGTACGATGGGCGGCTGCCTCTCGGCGCTCGAGGAGACGCGAAACGGCGGCAAGACCTTCGCGCAGCTGCAGCCGGCGTACCAGTGGGGAGGCGGGATCAGCAGCGGCTGGCCCGGAGCGCCGGTGTTCTCGAGCCCGGAGCTCGGCTGGATCGGGCGCACGCAGGGGGCGGGCGCCGGCTCGGTCGGCTTTCTCGTCACCCAAGACGGCGGCCGCAGCTTCCGCCAGTACGGCCAGAGCAGCTACAGCGTGGGGCCGATCTCCCCGGTCTGGGGCGAGGCGTACGCCATCGCGACGCCGGCGAACGATTACGGAAACGGCGAGAGCGCCCTCCTCCGGCTCACGCCGCAGGGGACGGCGGTGCAGGTTTGGCCCGCCCCGGCACCGACCCGCGTCCTCGCGGCCGGCAATCAAGGGGCGCTCTTCGGCCTTGGGCTCGTGACGGATCCCTTCGCGCTCTTGCAGAGCCATGACGGCGGCAGCACGTGGCGCAAGGTCGGCGAGGTGCCGGGCCAGACCCAGATGCTGCTCTCCTTCGCGGATCCCAAGAAGGGCTGGGCTGTGTCGAGCGAGTTCTCCCCGACCGGGACGCAGCTCTACGCCACGGCGGACGCCGGCCGCAGCTGGCGTGCGGTCGGGCCCGCGCCCAAGGACGCACCCCGCTACGTCCACCTCTTTCCCGGCGGCACCGGCATCAAGGTGCTCTACCACGTGACGGGAGGCGAGATCCTGCGCACGCAGGACGGCGGGAAGACGTGGTCGCAAGCGGGGGCGCTGCCGAACCGGAGCGTCTGGACGGTTGCCTTCGCAACGCCGCAGCGCGGCTTTGCGTACGCCGGCCACGACGGCGAGGCGACGCTCCTCGAGACCCAGGATGGCGGCAGGCGCTGGCAGGTGCTCCTCTCGGTGCCCCACGTGCCGCGCACGGACTTCCCAGGGTCGGCGATGGCGGTCGACGCGCAAGGCCTCGGGATCGTGCAGGAGTACGCCGGGAGTGCGGCCTACCTCGTGACGCGCGACGGCGGGCGGACCTGGCGCACCGTGAACCTGCCGCAGATCGGCGAGGCGAGCGCCGTCGCGGCCGACGGCCCGCGCACGCTCCTCATCCTCGGCCCGCAGGGACTCTACCGCAGCCAGGACGCCGGGACGCACTGGAGCGAGGTGGCGTGAGTCAGCCTCCCGCCGCGGGCGACTGCGCCGCGGGTGCGGCGCGGCCGGCGCGGTCGTGCACGGCAAGCACCAGGAGGCCGAGCACGAAGACGCCGGTCATCACGGCGAACAGGGCTGGTGCCGGGAAGTGGTCGTACAAGAGGCCGCCCAGGAGCGGCCCGAGCCCCCGGCCGGCCGACGCCGCGCCGCTCACGAGCCCCTGGTAAAGCCCGCGCCGTCCCTCAGGCGCAAGCTGGTCTGCCGCGGCCGGCACGCCCGGCCAGACCATCATCTCGCCGAACGTCGCGAGCACCATGGCGGCGAGGAATCCCGCGTAGGCCGACGTCCTCGTCAGGACCAGGAAGGCGGCGACGAAGAGGGCGTTGCCGACCAGGATCTGCCCCTTCACGCGCGGCACGCGCGCAGTGAACCAGCCGACGAGCGGCTGGCCGAGCAGGATGACGGCGCCGTTCAGCGTCCAGAGCAGGCTGTAGCGCGACAGCGGGTACCCCAGCGCCTGCATGTGCGCCGGCACGGTGACCTGCCACTGCACGTAGGCGGCCCAGTCGAGGAACATCCCTGCGGCGAGCAGCAGCGGTGCGAGGGTGAAGAGCGGCAGGCGCGCGCCGCCGCCCGTTTCGCGACCCTGTGGCCTCGACGCCGCTTCCCAGGCGCTGCCGCGGAACGTCAGCAGCACGACGACGAGGTAGATGAGGAAGACGGCGCCGGTGGCGGCGAAGGAGAGCGGGAAGCTCACCTGGGCCAGCAGGCCGCCGGCGAAGGAACCGACTGCGACGCCCACGTTCGAGGCGACGTAGACCGCGTTGAAGGCCGCCCGGCGGCCCTTTGGCCAGACCGTGGCGGCGAAGGCGTAGATGGAGGGGTAGACGAGGCCGGTGCCGACGCTCACCACGACGGTGAGCACGGCGTACGCCGCGATGCCCCGGAAGACCGCCATCGCGAGGGCGCCCAGCGCCGCCGCGAGCGCGCCCGTGAGGATCGTCCGGCGCCCGCCCCAGGCGTCGAACAGGCTGCCGCCGAGGAAGTTGCCGGCGAGGTTCGCCGCCGACTGCAGGAGAAGGACGAGGCCGGCATCCGTCATGGAGAGGCCGAGCCGCGTGTGGACGTAGATCGTGACGAGCGGCCAGAGCACCGAGAAGCCGGAGACCATCAGGACGGTGCTCGCGACGAGCGCCGTCAGCGCCTTGGGGTAGCGGGACAGCCATGCGTGCATGCAAGCATGATATCTCCTCGCGGGCGCCCTGGCACTGCAAACTTGCTGGAGTCGTGCAACGATGTCGGCGAGCGGGATTTCACGGAATTGCGCCGAAATCTTGGCAAGGCGCCCAGCGGCCCGGCTGTCCACCGCGCCGCGCGCCGTACTGCTGGGGGAAGCGCAGGAGGGACTGCGTTGGCGGCGTTTCGCGACAAAGCAGAGATGCTGGAGGTCTTCGGCGAACTCGGACGGCGCGCAGCGACGAGCGCCGCGGCAAAGGCGCTCTACGATGCCGGGATGGTGGTGGCGTTCGCCTACCGCGACCCGGATCTCACCCTGGTGATGGACGGCCGCACGACGGAGGAGGGCGGGCCGTT
>JAJYTV010000282.1 GCA_021792885.1 Bacillota bacterium | reverse complement strand
CTGGAGGCTCAAGTTCGCCCCGCCCCCGGCTGCCGGCTTGACCGTGATGTTGAAGCCGGATTCCGCCTGCGTGGCCTGCGCGGCCGCCGCTGGGTAGACCTCGTAGGTAAAGGGTGCGATCTGGGTGCTCGACAGCAGCGTCCCCTTGGAAGACGTGGGCTTCGCCTTGCCCTGCGACTGTGCGTGCGTCGACGAGCCGGAACTCGAGGCGTGCGCGGATGCGGCGCTCTGCGGCGCAGTGCCGGCAAGTGCGACGCCGGGCACCTGCGGCGCGCTGATGCCGTGCACCGCAAGCGCGGCGCCGGCCGCCAGGACGATCGCCAGGGTGACGAGGCGGGGGACGAGGGACACCCAGATTCCTCCTCCGATGTGCAGGTGTGCTGGTGCCGCCAGTATGGCGGGCACGTCTGAAATTGCGCTGAAGAGGTGGGACTTGGCAAGTCGGTGCAGGGATGGTATGATCCGTAGCACACTCTTGGAAGGAGGCCTCGCCATGGGAGGGACTCGTACGCTCGTTGCCATGCTCGCCGCTGGCATCGGCGTGTCCCTGCCGTGGCCTGGCCCGATGCTGCGCTAGCCGACGAGTGCGTCGGGGGCCCGGCCGGTCAGGCGACTGACCGACCGGGCCGCTTTGCGTCTTGAGGCTGGCTGGGAGGGAATTGCGTGTACGCGATCGAGTGCATCGATGTCTTCAAGTCGTTCCGGCCCGAAGGCGAGTCCCCCTGGCACCGCAAGGGCCAGAAAGTCTCGGCGCTCGAGGGGATCAGCTTCGCCATGCCCCAGGGCGAGTGCTTCGGCATCCTCGGTCCGAACGGGTCCGGCAAGAGCACCTTGATCCGCCTGATCTCGACGCTGCTCCTCGCGGACCGGGGCGAGGTGCGGGTGTTCGGGCACGACGTGCGCACCGCGCCGCTCGAGGTGCGGCGGCTGATCCACCGCGTCTCGGTCGAGGCATCCTTTTTCAAGAAGCTCTCGGCGCAGGAGAACCTCGACTACGCCTCGGGCCTCTACGGTCTCGACAAGGCGCAGGCGCGGGAGCGCGCGCAGGAGATCCTGCTCCGCCTCGGGCTGCCCAAGGAGAAGATCCGGGCACCGCTCGAGGAGATGTCGCGCGGCCAGCAGCAGAAGGTGGCGATCGCCCGCGCGCTCCTGACCTCCCCCACGCTCCTCCTGCTCGACGAGCCGACGACGGGGCTCGACCCCCGCTCGCGGCGCGACGTGCAGGCGTTCATCGAGGAGATCCGGGGGAGCTACAGCGCCTCGATCGTGCTCTGCACCCACGACATGCAGGAGGCGGAGCGCCTTTGCGACCGCGTCGCGATCATCCGCGGCGGCCGCTTCATCGCGCTCGACACGCCGGACGCCCTCTCCGCGCGCTACGGCGACGGCGAGGGACTCGAAGCCGCCTTCCTGCGGCTGACCGGCGAGGATCCGAGGGAAGAGGAGGAGATGGACGCTTGATCTCGCTGCGCCGCGAAGGCAGGGCTGCCGGGGCGGTCATGTCCCGGAACTTCAGCCTGATCCGCCGCTATCTTGGATGGGAGCTCGTCTTCGCGTTCTACAACGCGGTCAACGCGCTCACGATCGGGCTCATCGGACTCGCGGAACCGGGACCCGGGCAGGGCATGCGCGTCCTCTACCTCTCCATCGGCGCGCTGCTCTGGAACTTCCTCTCGGTGCTTTTCTTCGAGGTGTCGAACTCGGTGATGTGGGAGCGCTGGGAGGGGACGATCGAGTACAGTTTCATGGCGCCGATCCGCCGCGTCACCTACCTCCTGGGCGTCTGCGCCTACGCGGTCTTGTACGGCCTCGTGCGCACGCTGCTGGTACTCGTGGCGATCGCCCTCTTCTTCCACGTGCCGCTTGCCCAGGCGAACCTCGGCGGTGCGGCCCTCGTGCTGGCCGCCTCGAGCATTCCCTTCATCGGGCTCGGCCTCTTCGGCGCGATCATGCCGATGCTGTCGGCAGAGCGCGGCGCGCAGGCGACCCAGGTGATCCAGGGCGTGATCCTGCTCGTCTCCGGCATCTACTACCCCATTACGGTGCTGCCGCACTGGCTGCAGGCCGTCTCGTGGTTCTCGCCGGCGACCTACACCCTCGTCGCTGTGCGCGATGCCGTGCTGCAGGGAACGGGCGTCTCGGCGCTCGTCCCCACGGTGCTCGGGCTGCTCGGGGCGGGCGTCGTCCTGGTGCCGGCGGGACTCTACGCCTTCTCGGTCGCGGAGCGGTACGCGCTGCGCACCGGCAAGCTGAAGCGCAACGGCTGACGCCCGATCGCAAGAAGGCCGCCCGCGGCGACGCTGGCGGCCTTCGGAGTTCGGCGGACGGGGCGGGCCTACGGTTCTCCCGGTTCCCGGTCCTGTTCCGCCTCGGTCGGATCGGCATCGGACGAGGGGCCGAGGGCACCCTCCCCGGTCGGTTGCGACGCGGGATCCGCGCCGGCTGCCGGCGCTATCTTCTGAGCCTCCGTCGGTGCCTTCGCCGCGTTTGCGGAGTCGGGTGCGGCCGAGTGTGCGGCATTCGATGCGGGCGCAAGCCCCCAAGGGCGCCGCGCCGTGAGCGAGATGGCCCCGAGGGAAACCGCAAGCAGCAACGCCGCGGGGATCATCTCCGCCGCGAGCTGCCCGGCGATGCTGGACGCGTTCAGAAGGCCCTGCGCGTTCGGACCGACCGGCAGGAGGAAGCGGACGCGCAGGTCGGTGAACAGGAAGAGCGCGAGTTCGATGATTGCGATGGCGCCGCCGAGCCATGCTGCGAGCCGCGTGCGCCGGATAAGCCCCTCGGCGAGGAGCCAGAGGCCGCTCAGGAGTCCGGCGATTGCGAGGCTCAAGTAGGAACTCGCCAAGGTCCCGAGCACGCCGGAGAGGTGATAGGCAAGCAGCACCGCGTGCGAGACGTCGAGGCCGATGGCGTGGGAGGCGCTGGGTGGTGGCACGAGCCGCAGCGCTCCCGCCCAGAGAATGATGCTCGCGAGCAGCCAGACGGCGGCGACGACGACGCCGAGCAGCTTGCGCATCCCGATTCCTCCCTCTGTGGTTGCCCGTCCACTTCTCCTCCCTGCTCCGAAGCACCTTCCGCAGGGCGAATGGGCGCAGGATTGCTACAATGGAGCGGTCAGTCATAGGGAGGTCCTCGGAACTTGTCGCGACACGGTTTCCCGCGGGCCGTACTGGCCACTGCCTTTGCCACGATGATCGCGTTCATGGGGATCGGCGTCGTCGATCCGATCCTGCCGGTGATCGGTCGCCAGATGGGTGCGACGCCGGCCCAGGTGGAGATGCTCTTCACCACCTACATCGCAGTGATGTCCCTCGCCATGCTGATCTCCGGGGTGCTTTCGACCCGACTCGGCGGCCGCCGTACGATGCTGCTCGGCCTCGGCGTGGTCGTCGTCTTCGCGACGCTGTCGGGCCTTTCGGGCAGCGTCTCGGCGCTCGCGACCATGCGCGGCTTCTGGGGCCTCGGCAACGCCCTGTTCACGTCGACGGCCCTCGTCATCATCGTCGGGCTCTCGACGGGCGGCACCGCGCAGGCGATCACGCTCTACGAGG
>JAJYTV010000281.1 GCA_021792885.1 Bacillota bacterium | reverse complement strand
CTCTGCGCGCCGGCTTGTCGAGCAGGAGAATCGGCGCGCCGCGCACGATGGCGCGGGCAGTCGCGATGCGCTGGCGCTCTCCGCCCGAGAGCCGCGCGCCCTGCTCTCCGAGCGATGCGTCGAGCCCCCCGGGAAGGCGGCCACAGACTCCTCAAGGCTTGCCACGCGGAGGCGCCGGGCGACGGGGATCTTCCCTCGCGTCGACCGGCGCCTTTCAGGGCGCTCTGTGAAACCGGCCCTGCAGCGCGGCGCAGCTAGCCCTGCGACTCCTCGTCGTAGACGAACCGCCCGCCGCGCAGCCAGGATGCGGCTGCCGCGATGAGGCACATCACGATCGAGAACGTCAGCACGACGGCAAGGCCGTGCTGGAAGGGGTCCGAGATGAGGCTCGGGAAGAAGGCCCTCCCGGTCAGCGCGTGCGCGTCGGCGGCCGGCAGCGCCGCCAGGACCTTCGGCCCCAGCAGGCTCTGCAAGGGGTTGTAGCCGAGGAACGCGGCGAAGAGATAGGCGACCGGCGGCAGATGTGAGAGCGGGGTCGCGAGGGCAGCCGGCACGCCGTGGGTCGTGAGCCCCGAGAACATCGCCTTGGGCACGGTCGACGAGAGGCCGACGATCATCAGCGAGAAGAAGATTCCGATCGAGAGAGGCATGCCGGTGTTCTGGAAGGTGGCGCGCATACCGGATGCGACGCCGCGGTTGCGCGCCGGCACGCTGTTCATGATGCCGGTCGTGTTGGGCGCGCTGAACATGCCGAAGGCGATGCCGTTGAGGAAGAGCACTACGGCGAACGGCAGGTAGGAGAAGTCCGCCGGCAGGCTCATCAGCAGCGCGAAGGTGACGGCGGCCAGCACCATCCCCCCGGTGGCGAAGGGTCGCGCGCCGTAGCGGTCCGCAAGGAAGCCCGAGACCGGCCCGGCGATGATGAAGCCGACCGTCAGCGGGACCATGTAGATGCCTGCCCAGAGCGGCGTCTGCGCGAAGCTGTAGCCGTGCAGCGGCAGCCAGATCCCCTGCAGCCAGATGATCAGCATGAACTGGAGGCCGCCGCGTCCGATCGCGGACAGAAGGCCCGCGATGTTGCCTGCGGCGAACGCGCGCACGCTGAAGAGCTGCAGGTTGAACATCGGCTGCTTGACCTTGCGTTCGACGAGAACGAAGAGACCGAGCACCGCGATGCCGCCGATGATCATGGCCAGCACGAAGGGGCTGCTCCAGCCCATCGAGGAGCTGCCGTAGGGCTTGATGCCGTAGGTGATGCCGACGAGCAGCGCCGTGAGCCCGAGCGCGAAGGTGATGTTGCCGAGCCAGTCGATCCGCTCCGGGTGGCGCTCCCCCACCTCGCGCAGCTGCAGGTAGGCCCAGACCGTGCCGAAGAGTCCGACCGGCACGTTGATCAGGAAGACCCAGCGCCAGTCGACGACCGCCAGGAGTCCCCCGAGGATCAGGCCGATGAACCCGCCGGCGAGGCCGGCGATCTGGTTGACGCCCATCGCCATGCCGCGCTCGTTGACCGGGAACGCATCGGTGAGGATCGCTGCGGAGTTCGCCATCAGCAGCGCACCGCCAACCGCCTGCACCATGCGGAACACGATCAGTTCGATCGCGCCGGCCGCACCGGTGCTCCAGGTGAGCGACAGGATGATCGACCCCGCCGTGAAGATCGCGAAACCGAGATTGTACATGCGCACGCGGCCGAAGATATCCCCGATGCGGCCGACCGTGACGACCAGCACCGCGGTGACGAGCAGGTAGCCCATGAGGATCCAGAGCAGGTAGCTGAAGTTGGCCGCATCGAGCGGGTTCAGATGGATCCCCCGGAAGATGGCAGGCAGCGCGATCAGCACGCTCGAGCCGTTGAGCATCGCCATCAGGATGCCGAGCGTGGTGTTCGAGAGCGCGATCCACTTGTAGTGCGGTCCGATCTCTCCGCGGCTTTCGCGGTCTGGCTTCAAGCGCACACCTCCGAAGTCTATCGAATGGAAGCCAGGAAACGAGCCCGGACCCTCCGGCGGGTCGCCTGGCTTCGGCCACTTGCTGCAAACGAGAATTGCCGGGAGGCAAAATGCGATGCTGCCGGCCAAGTCGTGCACCAGCAGCGGGGAGGGGCCTCTGGCGCGGCGCGACTAGTGCAAGCGGCGGTGCGATGGACCGACCGTGGGCCACGGCGCCAAGCCTCCCGCAACGCCCATTCCACCAAAAGCTTACCCTAACGTGAAGGAAACGTCATCCTTCTCGCCGCATGTGCGCGAGTTCTTGGAGGTTGGGGCCAGCATGCCCAGCGGAGTGGCCTCGATGCGGCTTCGCCGCCGCAAGGCGCATCCGCCGGTCGCAGCGCACTGCCATCCCTGTCCAATTGCGGTATACTCGCGCGAGGGGGAGTCGACATGGGCGACCACGGTTCGATCGACGTTGTCTGCTCCATCTGCGGAAAGGCCGACCGCGTTGCGGTCGACACCTACGCCAACGAGTATGAGGAGCTGCGGCATCATCACGCGGTGCACCACATCTGCAGCGCATGTCAGGAGAAGATCCGCAGCGACGCGATCCACGACCACGAACACGGCGAGGGGTAGTCCCGCGCGCGCAGGGCCCCGGTTCCTCTTGGAAGCGGAGCCCTGCGTTCGTCAGCGCTTGCAGGATGGGGCCCGCGCGACCCCTGCGGGCCGCTTCACTCCGGCCCGCTCGCCTCGGCCCAGAGGACGAGACGGGGCGCATCCGGCGTCCAACCGGCGCCCTCGAGGCTCCCGAACTCTCCGCGCAGCCGATATCCCGCCGCCTCGAGCAGGCCGTGCATCTCCTCGCGGCCATAGAGGCGGAAGCGCGCGTCGTAGCGCCGCTCGTGCCCGTCGTTCCAGCGATAGGTGTAGAGCACCCGCAGGCGCTGCGTGCTCGGGTCCCACGCCCTCTCCTCGAGGACCGTGAGCTTGGGCGAGGCTGCCCGCTGCGACCGTTCGGCAAAGTCCTTCAGGATGCGCGCGCGGTTCCAGACGTCGATCACCAGCTGACCTTGGGCCGCGAGTTCTCGGCGCCATCCTTGGAGCAACCGCAGGTTCTCGTCGTCCGAGAAGAAGCCAAAGCTGTGGAAGAGCAGCAGCAGGAGGTTGTAGGGCCCCGGCTGCGGCGTGCGCATGTCCTCGAGGACCCAGCGGACGCGATGGCCTTCGCGCGCCGCAGCCCGCCTTCCCCTGTCGAGGAACGCCGGGTTCAGGTCGACCGCGGTGACAGCGCAGCCGCGCCGCGCGAACTCGAGGGCATGCCGTCCCTCCCCGCAGCCGAGATCCGCAACCGCGGCGCCCGCTTGCAGGCCGGTCGTCCGCACGATGAAGTCGACTTCGCGGCGCGTGCGCTCTGGGAGCAGGAGGTCGCGCACGGACGCTGCGTAATCGTCGCCGTAGTACCGCCGGAACCACTCTTCATCCGTCGCCTTCACTTTTCGCCTCCTCGGTCGCGCTCTCAGGGTGCCGTCCTCAGGACGGCGCCCGCCTGCCCTCTCGCAGTTCCTCCACCTTGCGCTCCACGACGTCGATCCGCTGCCTCGTCTCGCGCTCGCATTGTGCGTC
>JAJYTV010000280.1 GCA_021792885.1 Bacillota bacterium | reverse complement strand
CCGGGCCGTTCGGCAGGCGCTCAAGGATCGGCCCGCCATCGTCGCCGTCGAAGACCTCGCCCACTTGCGCGGCCGCACCAAGAGTCGCAGGCTCTCTCGCGTCGTCTCGCGCTGGGCACGCGCTGCGCTGCACGAGCGCCTTGAGTTCCGTACAAAGGCGGGAGGTTCCCGCCTGGAGACGGTCAACGCCGCATACACGAGCCAGGCCTGTCCCGATCCGGCGTGCGGCTTCGTCCACAAGGAGAACCGGCACGGGGATAGGTTTCACTGCCTGCACTGCGGGCGGGATGGTGATGCGGACGTTGTCGCCGGAATGAACCTGCTTGCCAGGATCGACGATCCCGATATCCACCTTTGGACTCCCAAGGAGCGGGTGAAGGGGATCCTGGACGAACGGTTCCGTCGCCGGAAGGAGACCGGAAGCCCGGTTCGCCCCGTGGACCGGAGAAACGGCATACCGCTCCCGGCTGGGCTCCAGAGCAGCCGCGCAGGCGCAGTCGTCCACTAGGGATGGCTCCGCCTTCGCGGTCCCGTCGTGGCCCTGTGGCCTCGGATGTCACAGGGATACGCCTCCCTAGAGGCCACCCCCGGCGGGCGGAGTACGAACAATCAGTGAAATACTTGGATATCCATAAATATCTAGGTATTTCAGAGCGGCTCGTCCCCGGTCTCCATCGCATGGATGGACGCATGCAGTGGCTCGAGGCTGCGGTAGAAGAGCTGGCGGCGGCGAAAGCCTGCGCTGACCTGCCCGTACCAGTCCGTCCACTCCGGCCGCACGTCGTAGGCGGGATCGCCGAGACCCGCGTCGCCGAAGTCGATCACGGCGCCGAGTCCACCTGCACCCGTGTCCAGAAGGTGCTCCGGGGCGAGGTCGCCGTGGATGAGCCGTGCCTCGAACGTGAAATTCTCCCTCCGCCCGAGAAAGCGCGCGAAGTGCCGGTCGATCCGCGCAAGCTCCTCATCGTGCAAAATGCCCGCCAGCCGGCGCACGGCGAAGGAGCGGAATCCGCGCAGTCCGCCCTCCCAGCCTCGGCCGCCTCCGGGCCACGGGAACCACGCGATCCCGGCATCCCGCACCTCTCCACGCGGGACGCCGTGCAGGCGGCGCAGGAATTCCCCAAGCGCAGGCCCGGACGCCGCGTCGAGCGCCAGGGGCTCCCCGCGCAGCCACGGGTAGATCCCCGCCAGGGGCGGACCGTCCCCCACGAGGCGCAGATGCGGCGTCGCAACCCCCAGCCTGCCCTCGACGAGCGAGAGCACCTTCGCCTCCTGGCGCAGGCGATAAGCCGCAAAGGGCCCCTTCGGCAGGCGCAGGACGAGTTTTTCCCCGACGAGGTAGGAGCGGAAGTCCCACCCCTCCCCGAGCAGCCGCAGCGCGCTCTCCGCGTACTCCGGCAGGTGCTCAAGGAGAACCCGCCGCGCGTGGGGATGCCTCTCCTCGTCAGCCACTCTGCTCGCTGAGAAGGCGCAGCAGGCTGCGAAGCGCCTTGCCGCGGTGGGAATGGCGCGACTTCTCCTCGCGCGTCAGCTCCGCCGAACTGCGCGCGAGCGCAGGCACGAAGAAGAGCGGGTCGTAGCCGAAGCCGCCCTCGCCGCGCGGCGAGGGCAGGATCTCCCCTTCCCAGGTGTCCTGCGCCGTCCACTCCCCCTGCGCCGCGGTCAGCACGAGCACGGCCCGGTAGCGGGCCCCCCGCTGGCGCGTCGGGCCGAGGCGCTTCAGGAGGAGAGCGTTGTTCTCGACGTCCGTCGCGCCCTCGCCCGAGAAGCGTGCGCTGTAGACGCCGGGCGCGCCGCCCAGGAAGTCCACTTCGATCCCGGAGTCGTCCGCGAGCACCGGCAGCCCCGTCGCGGCGTGGCCCGCCCGCGCCTTGATCCGCGCGTTGTCGAGGTAGGTCGTCCCCGTCTCCGGCGGGAGCTGCACCGCGTCCGGCAGCGGCAGGAGCCTTATGCCGAACTCCCCGGCGATCTCCCCCATCTCCAGGAGCTTGCCGCGGTTTCTGGTCGCAAGGACGATCTCACGCATGGCGCATCACCTTCTGCAGCTGCTCTCCAAGCGCCTCGCGCTGCAGGGCGAAGAGCTGCGCCGTGCCGAGCTCGGCCAGCGCCAGGAGTCCCTGCAGCTGGGCGGGCTTGAGGGTGCCGCCCTCGCCGGTCGCCTGCACCTCGGCGAACTCGCCGGCGTCCGTCAGGACGAAGTTCGCGTCGACCGCCGCCTGGGAGTCCTCGGCGTAGCAGAGGTCGAGCACCTCCTGCCCGCCGACGATGCCGCACGAGACGGCGGCGACCAGATGCTCGAGCGGCCGCTTCACCGCGCTGTCGCGGCCGACGAGCCAGGCGAGCGCATCGCACAGCGCCACCGCCGCACCGGTGATCGACGCGGTGCGCGTGCCCCCGTCGGCCTCCAGCACGTCGCAGTCGACCCAGAGCGTGCGGTCCCCAATCGCCTTGAGATCGACCGCCGCCCGCAGCGAGCGGCCGATCAGGCGCTGGATCTCCTGGCTGCGGCCGGCCGGGCGACCGCGGTTCACCTCGCGCGGCGTGCGCTCCTCCGTCGCCCTCGGCAGCATCGCGTATTCGGCCGTGAGCCAACCGCCCTGGCCGCGCCGCCAAGCGGGAACCCGGTCCTCCACCGTGACCGTGCAAACGACGCGCGTCCTGCCGATCTCCACGAGGCACGAACCCTCCGCCTTCGGCAGGAAGCCACGCTCGAGCCGCACCGGCCGCAACTCCTCGGGTGCACGTCCGTCGGGCCGCAAAAGCATCCACCTTTCGGACGGCCGTGCCGTCCCAACATCATCGGCGCCACATGGAAGGGTTCCCCTGCATCCGCCCGCACATTGTACACCACGGCGCAGCGCCCGCCCCAGCGTGCGCCCGCTTCACTCGAGCGTGAAGCCAGGACGGATCTCGAAGTCGTCCGCCGGGGCGCGGTCCGGTCGAAGCTGCGGCGCCTGCGCCATCCCAAGCGCGACCTGCGCGGCGAGCTCTCCGATCGCCGGCCCGCGCATCACCCCGATCCCGTTGTCGCCGCAGGCGACGTAGAGCCGGTCGGCGACCGCCCCGAGCAGCGGGCGGCGGTCCGGGGTCGCGCCGACGAGGCCCGCCCAGGCGGTACGCAGGCCCGCGCGCTCGCCGAGGCTCGAGAGATCGAGAAGCCGCTCGGCGATGTCCATCTGGAACGTGTCGTCCCCCGCCTGCTGGTAGTCGTCCGCGTCGTGCTCCCAAAGGCGCGTCCCGTCGCCTGCGAGCATGCTGCGCGGCCCTTCCGGCACCATGTACACGTCGGTCTCCAGGTGCCAGACGATCGGCAGGCGCAGGTCCTCGGCAACCTGCACCGAGGAGAGCTGCACCCGGTAGGGCCGCATGGCGATGTCGAGTCCGGCCGTGCGCAAGAGCTTGCGTGTCCAGGTTCCGGCCGCGACGAGCACGCGGGCGGCCCGCAGGCGCTCGCCGCCCGCCTCGACCACGACCTCCCGCTCCTCGGGGTGGATCGCCGTCGCAGCGCAGCCCGTGCGCAGCTGCAGCCCGTGCTCGCGGGCGCTGTCCACCGCCGTCTGGGCGTAGGCCGTCGG
>JAJYTV010000279.1 GCA_021792885.1 Bacillota bacterium | reverse complement strand
CAAGGCGCACTGCTCCTCGCCGGCAGGGAAGAGGGGCTCTCGCAGCTCTGGGTCTTGCGCGCAGGCGAGCTGCGCCGCCTCTCCTGGCCGGAGCCCGCCTACAGCGTGCGCATCTGGCGCAATCGCGCGTACGACGCCGCCCACGCCCTCGTCGCCTACCAGTCGCGCGTCACACCCGAGACGATCTACGAGATCGACCTGCAGACCCTGCAGGCGACGAAGCTGCACGAGGACGAGGTACCGGGCGGCTACGACCCCTCCCAGTACTGTCAGGAGCGGATCTGGGCGACGGCGGAAGACGGCGCGCGCGTGCCGATGTCGGCCGTCTACCGCAAGGGCGCCCGCGAGGGGGGGCCTGCGCCGCTGGTCCTGCACGGCTACGGGTCCTACGGCTACAGCACGGAGCCTAGCTTCAACCCGATGCTCCTGCCGCTGCTCGACCGTGGCGTCGTCGTCGTCGCGGCCCACGTGCGCGGCGGGTCGGAGATGGGGCGCCGCTGGTACACGGACGGCAAGCTGCTGGCAAAGCGCAACACGTTCACGGACTTCGTCGCCTGCGGCGAGGAACTGGTGCGCAGCGGCTGGACGACGCCGGGGCGCCTCGCGGCGATGGGGCGCAGCGCCGGGGGCCTCCTGATGGGTGCGGTCGTGAACCTCGCGCCTCAGCTCTTCGGGGCCGTCTCGGCCGGCGTGCCGTTCGTCGACGTCGTCACGACGATGCTTGATCCGAGCATCCCGCTGACGACCCTGGAGTGGGAAGAATGGGGGAATCCGGCCGACCCCGCGTACTACGCCTACATGAAGTCCTACAGCCCCTACGACAACGCCGAGGCGAAGGCGTACCCGCACCTCTACGTCTACACGGGCCTCAACGACCCGCGCGTCGCCTTCTGGGAGCCCTTGAAGTGGGTCGCGCGCCTGCGCGCGGTGAAGACCGATCGCAACGACCTCGTCCTGAGGACCCTGATGGGCGCCGGGCACGGAGGGTCCTCGGGCCGCTACGCGCGGCTGCGCGAGTTCGCGGAGGAGTACGCTTTCCTCCTGCACCACATCGGCATCGACGCGTAGGCGTCAAAGTCGGCCTGACGCGACGATGCCAAGGGCGCCGAAGAGGGCGATCACGAGTCCTGCGCCGCGTCCGGCCCACGCGAGCGCCGGCGCCGGCAGCCGATGGCGCAGGCGCGCGACGACGCTCGTGAGCACGAGCCACCAGGTCGCGGAGCCGAGGAAGACGCCGAGCACGAGAAGCGCCGGGGCGAACGGCGTCTTCGCCGCGCTTGCGAGACCGAGCGCGGCGAAGACGGCGATGAAGGAGAGGATCGTCGCGGGGTTCGAGAGGGTGAGGAGCGCGGTTGAGGCGTAGTTCCAGCCGAGCGCGGGCCTTTCTTGCGCGCTGTCCTGTACGGCGCGCGGCAGGCTGCGCAGCATGCGCAGCCCCAAAAGGAGCAGCAGCGCGCCGCCGACGAGCTGGATCCACGCGCGATCCGCGAGCAGGGCGCGCGAGACGAGCGTCAGTGAGAATGCCGCGACGGCGCCGTAGACGGCGTCGGCCGTCGCCGCGCCGAGGCCGCTCGAAAGACCGGCCGCCCGCCCGTGCGCCAGCGTGCGCTGCATGCAAAGCAGCGCGATCGGACCGACGGGCGCCGCGATCGCGAGCCCGATCGCAAGACCGCGCAGGAGGAAGCCGAAGTCTGCCATGGCGAGCGCCGCCCTTCGCGTGTGCGCGTGTCACTTGCATACCATAGGAACGCGCGACAGCGAAAGCCTTGGCGCTGCGTGGCGCTCTGCGGCAGAGCTTCCAACAGCGAATCTTGCAAGCGGGTGATGTGTCCACTACACTTATGTGTGCCGATCAAGGCTGCCCTGCTCTGCGTCGCCGCGGAGCGATGAGGAGCGGCATTCGCCCCTGTAGCTCAGGTGGATAGAGCGGGGGTTTCCTAAACCCTGTCTGCCGGGGGTTCGAGTCCTCCCAGGGGCGCCATTTTTGCTGCCGTCGAGGGGGTTTTGGCGCTGCACCGCACGTTCATGCGTTCGGCGCTGGCGCAGGCCCAAGCGGCGTTGCAGGAAGGCGAAGTGCCGGTCGGCGCGGTGATCGTGGGTCCGGGCGGCGAGGTACTCTCGGAGGCGCACAACCTCCGCGAGTCGCAGCACGACCCGACGGCGCACGCCGAGATGCTCGCGCTGCGCGCGGCGGGAGGCCGCCTCGGCAACTGGCGCCTGCAGGGCGCGACGCTCTACGTGACCCTTGAGCCGTGTCCGATGTGCGCGGCGGCGATCGTCGCGGCGCGGGTGGAGCGCGTGGTGTTCGGCGCGCAGGATCCAAGGCTCGGTGCCGCAGGCTCTCGCCTGCACCTGTTCGCAGAGCTCGAGCAGGAGGCGCCGGTGGACGTGATCGGCGGCGTCATGGAGGAGGAAGCGTCCGCGCTCCTGCGCAGCTTCTTCGCCGATCGCCGGTAGGTTTCGGAGGGGTGTCCGAGCGGTTGAAGGAGCCGCACTCGAAATGCGGTAGGCGGGCAAAAACTCGTCTCGTGGGTTCGAATCCCACCCCCTCCGCCAGGTTTCCGGAGAGGTGTCCGAGTGGCCGAAGGAGCATGCCTGGAAAGCATGCAGGCGGGCTAAACCTGCCTCGTGGGTTCGAATCCCACCCTCTCCGCCAGTTGGTTCGTTCGGCGGGCAGCTGCCCGCCACGCGTTCAAGAGCTTGCGTCCGGGCACCGCACGACGGCCAGCCCCCAACCCCGCTAGGCCCGAGAGGGAGCAACGGTACGGGGTGGAGCCGGGTGATGCGGCCCGCTCGGGCGCAAGGCAGATTTGGATTCTTGCGGGCGGAGGCCGCTTGGCTCCCGCCCGCCGCGCGTTTACAGGTGGCCGTTGCCGACAAGGAGAATAGTAGGGCAGAGGTGAGCGCCTTGTACCGTGCCCTCTACCGTAGCTTTCGACCCGCCCTCTTCGCCGATGTCGTTGGGCAGGAGCTCGCGGTACGGGTGCTGCAGAACGCGGTGCGCAGGGACCGCATCGCGCACGCCTACCTGCTCTCGGGCCCCCGCGGCACAGGCAAGACGTCGCTCGCGAAGATCATGGCCAGGGCAGTCAACTGCGAGGCGCCCGTCGACGGGGAGCCGTGCGGCCGCTGCAGCGTCTGCCAGGGGACAGGCATGCACACGGTGGAGATCGACGCGGCGAGCAACCGCGGCATCGACGAGATCCGCGATCTGCGCGAGAAGGCCCGCTACGCGCCCCCGGAAGGGCGCTTCCGCGTGTATATCGTCGACGAGGTGCACATGTTGACGGCGGAGGCGTTCAACGCCCTGCTGAAGCTCCTCGAGGAGCCGCCGCCCCAACTGCTCTTCCTCCTGGCGACGACGGAGCCCCAGCGCCTGCCCGCGACCGTGCTCTCGCGCTGCCAGCGGCTGAACCTTCGGCCCCACCGCGAGGAGGAGGTCGAGGCGCGGCTCGCGCACGTCGCGGGGCAGGCAGGGATCGCGGTGGACGCCGCCGCCGCAGCGCTGATCGCGCGCAAAGCCGACGGGAGCCTGCGCGATGCGCTCGGCCTTCTGGAGTTGTGCGCTGGCCACGCGGATGGCCCGATGA
>JAJYTV010000278.1 GCA_021792885.1 Bacillota bacterium | reverse complement strand
TTCTGGTCGTTCATCGCCGCGGCGCTCCTCTACCTGCCGCAGGCGTTCGCCTCGTCCGCGTACGTCCTGATGGGCATGCGCTTCGTGCTCGGACTCGCGATCGGCGGGCTCGTGCCGTCGGTGCAGGCACTGATCCGCCGCTACACGCCCGAAGCCCTGCAAGGCCGGGCGTTCGGCTACAACAGCAGCTTCCTGATGGCGGGCAACCTCGTCGGCCCGCTGCTCGGCGGGTTCCTCAGCGGCGCCTTCGGCATCCGCATGATCTTCTTCGTCACCGCGTCGCTCTTCGCCGTGAACGCGGTCTGGGTAGCCTTTGCGGTCGTCTCCAGGGTGCGGCGCGGCGCGGCGGGAGCCGCCTAGAGGGTCTCCGCCCGCAGGCGGCGCTCCTGCACCTCTCCGTGGGCGAGCTCGACGCGGTATGCGGTCGGACCGTCCTGCGTGCGCACGACCCGGTGCAGCTGGCGCTCCACGTAGTGCAGCGCGGCTCCGTCATCGAGCGCCACGCCGGGGCCGAGCGCTCCCTGGAAGAGCAGCTTGTGGTAGGCCGGCCGGCGCTCCGGCTCGCTGTCGTAGTGCGGCGAGAAGGTTCCGGGCAGGAAGCCGAGGCCGCGCAGCGCCGTGTAGGCGCCGGGAATCGAGTCGGTGAGTCCGCCCTCGTACCAGCAGAGGGCGCCCGCGCTGATGCCGGCGAGCACGACGCCACGCTCCCACGCGGTGCGCAGGACCTCCTCGAGGCCCCAGGCGCGCCAGATGGCGAGCATGTTCTTCGTGTTGCCTCCGCCGACGTAGATCACGTCCTGGCTCAGCAGGAACGCGGGGATGTCCCTCGCCGGGCTCTGGAAGAGCGGTTGGTGCGAGGGCGTGCAGTTCAGCGTGTTGAACGCCGCGTAAAACCGGTCGATGTAGTCCTGGGAGTCTCCGCTCGCAGTGGGCACAAAGCAGATCTTGGGCTTCGGCTTGCCGGTCTGCGCGAGGACGTAGTTGTCGAGAGCCAGGTTGTCCTCGTTGGAGAAACCACCCCCGAGGGCGATGATCTGCCGCATCGGATCCCGCCTTTCCACATGCTTCAGAGATAGAGAATACGACGCATCGCGCCGCCTCCCTGGCGCGCCTGCCCAGTTCCCGTCATCCCGCTCAGCGGGCGCCTGGGGCGACGCTCGCGAGCCAGCGGTCGATCGGGTTCACCCCCAGCTGCACGTCGCGCAGCGTGAGCGGCAAGGAGATCTCTGGCTGCAGTGACGCGGGCAGGGGCCCGTAGGTACCGGGGAAGTTCTCGGTCGCGACCTGGAAGGGAATGCCGAAGAGGGGCGTCGTGTAGTCCTTCACCGCCGCCCAGCCTCCGGTCGACCATCCGGTCGGCTGTCCGACGCTCGTCGCGAGGCCGTCGCCCGTCAGGAGGTCGTCGACCACCACGGCGGCGCTGAAGGTGCTCCAGGACTGCAGGACGTAGAGCCTGCCGCGGAAGATCGGCGGCTGCTGCGGCCGGGCAGTGGTGTCCCCGAGCTCCTGTCCGAGGGCGGCAGTGCCCGGCAGGTGGTGCAGCCAGGGAAAGACGGCAGAGGAGTACCCTCCCCCGTTCGCCTGCAGGTCGAGGATAACGATGGGCGCGTGCGCCGCGGCCACCTGGCGGAAGAAGGCGTCCACCGACTGCGCGTAGGCGGCGCTGTCGATGCAGGCGGTGAGCCAGAAGATCCCGGCGCGGGGGGTGACTTGCCACGCCCAGTCGGAGGTGAGCGGCTCCTGGAGGCCTAGTGGTGCGCGGAAACGGTCGAGGAAGCGGACGGACGCGATCGCTGCAGAGAGGCCGCTCACGTAGGTGACGGGGGCAAGGTACAGGGTTCTTTGCAGGAGCCGGCCCTGTGGCGTGCGCAGGAGTAGATTCACGCTGCCATGCGGGCCGACGACGCCCAGCCAGTGCAGGAGATAGCCGTTCGACAGCTGCGGGCCCGCGAAACTGCGCACCCAGTAGGGGTTGCCGGAGAAGAAGCGCCGCAGGCGCTGCGCGAGCACGCGCGGGGTGAGTCCGCCCAGGCGCACGACGCTGTCGCCGACCTCCACACCCGCTGAAGCGGGCCCGACCGGATAGACGGCGAGCCCGCCCTGCACCCAGTGGAAGCCGACCGGGATCATGGTCAGACCAGTCGTTGGCGCATAGACGGTGGTGTGCGGATCGTGAAAGTAGTTGGTCAGCCGGTCCGCCAGGAGAAGAAGCCGCCAGGGCGGCAGAGGCTTCGCCGCCGCCGCCACGGTGCGCGCGGCGAAGCGGCGGAAGGCGGCCGCCTGGTCGGAGCCGAAGAGCACGGTGTGCGGAGAGAGCTTTTGCACGATATACCGCAGGTCATGCTCCTGCATCTGCCCGACGAGCACCGGCGGCGGCGCAGCGGCGGCGGATGCCGCCGCGAGAGCGGCCAGAAGGACTGCGGCCACGGCGCTGCGAACGCCCAGGGGAACCACTCCTCCCGCAACGCCGGATACGTGGGATTCGTTCTCTCCGTAGCATAGACATGCCTGCCGGGAGGAGGAACTCTATGACCTACGACCCGCGCCGTACCAGGGAGTTCTTCGATGCCTACGGCGCGCAAAAGGCGCAGCGCTTTGCTCGCAGCCTCGCGGATGCCGTCTCGTTCGCGCTGCACCAGCGCTTCCTCGCCGTTCCTAGAAATGTAGACATTCATATGCTGAAGTCCACATTGCGCCGACCGAACAGCGTTGCCGGCGACTGGCCTGTCGGGGCATCGCACCCCGAAACCGCCGCGTGCCATCGCAAGGCGGGCCTTACCCAGGCGAGGCCTGGGCAGGTGCCGCCGAGGATAGGGGTGCCCCCCTGCGACGGAGGAGCCTCCAGCGGAGGCTCCTCCCCTCGAAGGGGCGCCGACCGCAGACTCTTTCAGCCCGCAGCCTCTGGGATAGGCGCTTCCAGTCGCTCCAAACGTGCTTCCCTCGATTCCTTGCAGGTAGAGGGAAGGCGGACCTGGACCGAAGGCGCTCCCCAAATCTCAGCCCCCGGCGCGCGATGGCCATCGCCGCGGCACAGTGCGACGAGAGCCCGTAACCGGAGGCAAACTTCGCTTCGCCGATGACACTGGTGAAAGCCGGGTTGACCCCCGGCTCACCGTCGCCATCCTCGTCGATGATCTCCACGCCCTCCCGCGCCGCCCTGGAGCGCAAAAGCGCATGGAACTTGCCGTAGGCGAAGCCGGAGAGCATGCGCGCGTAGCGCGGGGACTGTTCGCGCAGGGCGGCCTTCTTCTTACCGAAATCGAGCTCCTCCACCGCGATGGGCTTGCCTGAACTCCTGGCCCAGTCCACGATGTTCGCCACCACTTCCGAGAGCATGGCCGTCGCCTGGGCCGCGCTGCGCTTCGTGAGGTCGACCGGGAACGAGCGGCTGCCCACGACGTTGCCGAAGCGGTCGACCTCCCCTACGTCCACATGGGCGGGATTGAAGTCGACGCCCAGGGCGCCGAGGTGGCGCCGCGTAACGGTCGCTGCGTCGGGCCGGTCCACCGTAGCCTGGACGTACCAATGCTCCTGCAGGCCACGCTCGCGGCGCAGGAACCGATAGGTCACGGCCTCCCCGCGCAAGAGGGC
>JAJYTV010000277.1 GCA_021792885.1 Bacillota bacterium | reverse complement strand
CTCCAGGCGCTACAAGAGCGACTCGCGCTCGACGAGGTGGCGGATGTCTACCTCCCGCTGACCCGTCTGCTGAACCTCTACACGGGCGCCGTAGTGGAGCTGCACCGAGTCCGCGAGGCCTTCCTGCGCGACGGCGCGCGCAAGGTGCCGTTCATCATCGGGATCGCAGGCAGCGTGGCCGTCGGCAAGAGCACGACGGCGCGGGTGCTGCAGGCACTGCTCGCCCGCTGGCCGGACAAGCCCAGGGTTGCGCTCGTGACGACGGACGGATTCCTCTATCCGAACGCCGCGCTGGAGGAGCGCGGCATCCTGCAGCGCAAGGGGTTCCCGGAGAGCTACGACCGCAGGGCGCTCCTGCGCTTCGTCTCCGACGTGAAGTCCGGCAGGCCAGAGATCAAGGTGCCCATCTACTCTCACCTGCGCTACGACATCGTGCCGGGGGAGTGGCAGGTGGTCGAGGACCCGGACGTCGTGATCGTCGAGGGCCTGAACATCCTGCAGGGCGCGGGGCCGGGTGCGGCGGAGCGGGTGCTCGTCTCGGACTTCCTCGACTTCACCATCTACGTCGACGCCGACGAGGCGGTGATCCGCCGCTGGTACGTCGACCGCTTCCTCACGCTGCGCGACACGGCCTTCCAAGATGAGCGGTCCTACTTCCACCGCTACGCGGCACTCTCCGACGCGCAGGCCGTCGCGGTGGCGGAGGGCATCTGGCGGGACGTCAACAGCGTGAACCTGCGGGAGAACATCGCGCCGACGCGCGAGCGCGCGCAGCTCGTGCTGCGCAAGGGAGAAAACCACCGCGTGGAGGGACTGCGGCTGCGGCGCATCTGATCGGCGATGTCGCGATATGGCATATGGGGACGGGGCCAAGGGCACGCCGGGCGGGAAGAGCACCCGCCCGGCCTTCTTTGTGCCATACCGGCCTGATGCGCCTTGGGCGAGGACCGCGCCCAGTCGGCGTGCCGCCGCGCCGCGCCCAGGCTGCGGAGGGCCGACCGGGGGTGCTGCTCGGTTCCCGGAGCCAGCACGTGGGGGCCGAAAATAGACCTCGTTCGGTGGAAGGGCCGCCTACCCCAGGCCGTGGCCGCCCGGCCGGCGCCCACCTACACTGACCGTAGGTAGCAGACTGGCCACGGGAGGCGTTCGCATGACGACGGCAGAGCTCTCGAGCACCCAGGCGGACAAGGTGGTCGACGCGCGCGGCACGTCCTGTCCCGGACCGATTCTGGCTGCGAAGAAGGGCATCGTGGACGTCAAGGTCGGCGGGATCATGGCGGTGCTCGCGACGGACGGAGGCACGAAGAAAGACCTGCCCGCCTGGGCGAAGAAGACCGGCCACGATTTCCTCGGGGTGATCGAGGAGCAGGGCTACTTCAAGCTCTTCGTGCGGCGCGCGAAGTAAAGTCCGCAGGCTGCGCGGGCGGCCTTTGTTGCGGCGGCGGGGGACGCGCAGCGCGCGGCTCCCGCGGGCTCCTTGGGAGCAGTTGGAGGCCTGAGAAGCATGGAGAGCACGAAGAAGACGATCATCGTGTTCAGCGGCGATCTCGACAAGGCCCTGGCGGCGTTCATCATCGCGAACGGCGCGGCCGCGATGGGTGACGAGGTGACGATGTTCTTCACCTTCTGGGGCCTGAACATCCTGCGCAGGCAGGATGCGCCCTCTCACCAGAAGGGCTTCCTTCAGGGCATGTTCGGCGGGATGATGCCCCGCGGGTCGACGAGGCTCGGACTCTCGAAGATGAACTTCGGCGGCATGGGCGCCGGGATGATGCGCAAGGTCATGCGCCAGGAGCACGTCGCATCGCTCGAGGAACTGATCCAGATCGCCCGCGACCAGGGCGTCAAGATGATCGCCTGCACCATGTCGATGGACGTTCTCGGCTTTAGGGAGGACGAACTGATCGACGGCCTCGAGTTCGCCGGCGTCGCCACCTACCTTGGCGAGGCCGACGAGGCGAACGTGAACCTCTTCATCTGACCATTTGCACGGAACCTCCTGGCTCGGCGCTTCGGCCCGGCAAGAGGACCGGGGTGCCACCGACCTTCGCGAAGGAGGGAATGACGTGGCCGAAACTTCCCCGGCCTCCGCCGAGGCGCGTGCGGCCTCGCCGCGCGTCCTCGTCTTCTCCACGAACACGATCTCCGATCCTGGCATCGACCTCGCGGGGAGCAGGCACCTGCACTACTCCCCCGGTGTCGTCGTGATCAGCCTGCCGTGCGCCAGCGGGATCAAGCCGAGCTGGATCGTCCACGCGCTCGAGCACGGCTTCGACGGCGTGTTCATCGCCGCCGACGGCGACGAGTGCGCGTATCTCCCGGACTGCAGCCGGCGCTCCGCAGCGATCGCGGAGGAGGCGCAGGCCATGCTTTCAGAGCGCGGGATCGCCGCGAGCAGGGTGAAGATGGGGGCGATCTGCTCCGTCTGCGCGGAGCCATTCACCCGACAGGTGACCGAATTCGTCGAGGAGCTCGCAGAGGTGGTGGGGTAGATGGACTACGACGTCCTGGTTGTCGGCAGTGGCATCGGCGGCATGGAGTCGGCGATCAAGCTTGGCGACATGGGCTACAAGGTCCTGATGGTGGAGAAAGAAGGCAGCGTGGGCGGGCGGGTGATCCTGCTCAGCAAGGTCTTCCCTACCCTCGACTGCGCCAGCTGTATCACGACGCCGAGGATGGCGGCCTCCATCCACCACCCCAACATCACCGCGATGACCTACACCGAGGTGCAGGGAATCAGGCGCGAGCCGGATGGCCGCTTCCGCGCCACGGTGCGCCAGAAGGCCCGCTACGTCGACGAGGCCGCCTGCACCGGCTGCCAGCTCTGCGAGACGGCCTGCACCGTGGCGGTGCCGGACCAGTTCAACTACGATCTGATCGCGCGGCGCGCGGCCTACATCCCGTTCCCCCAGGCGGTGCCGAAGAAGGCCGTCATCGAGCGGGCGGGCACATCGCCCTGCACCGACAACTGCCCGGCGGGCATCAAGGCCCACGGATACGTGTCGCTGATCCGCAGCGGCAAGTACGAGGAGGCGTTCCAGCTCGTCCTCGACGCGACGCCGCTCGTCGGGACGCTCGGCAGGGCGTGCTACGCCCCCTGCGAGAGCAGTTGCACCCGCGCAGACCTCGAAGCGTCCCTGCCGATCCGCCGCCTGAAGCGCTTCGTCGCAGACTGGCACTACAGGGAGATGGACGGCCCCGGGGTGACGACGAAGGAGCCCAACGGCAAGCGCGTCGCGATCGTGGGCTCCGGGCCCGCCGGCCTGACGGCGGCCTGGCAGCTCGCGCGCGGCGGATATCGCGTCAGGATCTTCGAGGCGGCGGCAGAGCCAGGGGGGTTCCTGCGCTACGCGATCCCCACCTACCGCCTGCCGCAGGAGGTCGTCGAGCAGGACATCCGCAACGTGACGGCGCTCGGCGTCGAGATCGCCACCAATACCCCCGTCCAGGACGTAGGCGCTCTGCAGCGCGAGGGATACGACGCCGTCCTGCTGGCGACCGGCACGCCGCTCTCGACGAGCATGGGCGTGCCCGGTGAAGAGCTCCAGGGCGTCGTGGGCGGCCTCGATTTCCTGCGCGATGTGCGTCGCGGCG
>JAJYTV010000276.1 GCA_021792885.1 Bacillota bacterium | reverse complement strand
CGCAGCCTACCTCTCCCAGCAGTGAGGGTGGCTCTGTCGGCGGTGGCTGTTGATTCGTAGTTCGACAAGGCATGCGCCTCAGTGATGGAGAGGTGCATGCCCTCTAAACCCCACAATCTTTTGGAACTGAGGTTTGATCTTCCGTCTGCTCCAGCGAACCGCCCTTCCCCCAGGTCCCTCCACAGCACCGGAGAACGTGAGGCGCTATGAAGCCGTGTCCTGTTGCGCCCGAGCTTGATCATCAGATGAGGTCTGCCTTGAACGCCCTTACGAGGTCCGCACCCCTGAGGCTAATGTCGCGAAAGAGCCGGATCTTCGCGTGGTCATCCTCGCCGCGCAGGAGCGCGAAGCGGTGCGCCATCGCGTAGAGGCCGCCGCCTCCGGAAACATGAGCTGCGTCCCGCGGGAGGCCCTCAGCTCCCGCCGAGCCGCGTCACGCTGAGGCGCATGCCGTCGTCGCTCAAAAGGCGCATCTCCCCGCCGGCGACCGAGATCTCGTAGGTCCCGGTGTGCGAGAGCGGCAGGTTCACTTCGGAGTAGAGGAGCGCCTCGCCGACCTCGCGCACGTCGCCGATCAGGGTGAGGAGTCCCTCCTCGGCGTCCGCCTCTTCGAGCTTCATCTGGAAGCGCGCGAGCACCCACTCGCCGTAGGCGAGCTCGACGAGGGCCTCTGCGCCGAGCATCGCGCCGAGGAAGGAGAGGGCCTCCTGTACGGCCGGCGCCCGCGCAGCCTTATCCTGCGAGTCCACGGTCGATCTCCGCGAGGAGGTCCTGCGCCGCCTCGATGCCGACAGAGAGCCGCACCGTGCCGGGCGTGATGCCGAGCTCCGCGAGCTCCTGCGCCGAGAGCTGCCGGTGCGAGGTGGTGGCCGGGTGCAGGAGGATCGTCGCGACGTCGCCGAGCGAGGGCGCGTAGCGGATCCACGCAAGGCGCGAGACGAACTTCTCCGCCTGCGCCTCGTCCGCGAGGTCGAAGGCGAGGATCGCGGGTCCGCGCCCGGCGAAGTAGCGCTCGGCAAGCGCCCGGTCCGGGTGGGTCCCGAGGCTCGCGTGGTGCACCTTGCGCACCTTCGGGTGCGACGCGAGGTGTTTCGCGATCTGCGCCGCGTTCTCGACCGCGCGCTCCATGCGCACGCCGAAGGTGCGCAGCCCGCGCAGCGCGAGCCATGCCGCGAACGGGTCCGGCGTCGCGCCGAAGGTCGTGAGCGAGGACTGCGCCGCCGCGACGAGCTCCTCGCTCCCCGCGAGCGCGCCGAGGATCACGTCGCCGTGCCCGGAGAGGAACTTGGTCGCGGAGTGGACGACGAGGTCCGCGCCGTGCTCGAGCGGGCGCACGAGGTAGGGCGTCGCGAAGGTGTTGTCGACGACGAGCCGCGCGCCGCGCCGGTGCGCCGCGTCCGCGAGCGCCGCGACGTCGCTGAGCCGCCCCAGCGGGTTCGAGCAGGATTCGACCAGCACGGCGCCCGCGCCCTCGGGGATGCTCTGCGGGTCGTGGCTGTCGAAGAAGCTGCACTCGACGCCGAGCGGCGAAAGGAAGCTCCGCGCGAGGGCGACGCTGCCGCCGTAGATCTCGCGCGCGATCGCGATGCCGCCCTCGCCCCGCGCCGCAAGCAGCGCCGCGAGGATCGCACCCATGCCCGACGCGGCCGTCGCGCCCGCGCCCGCCCCCTCGAGCGCCGCGACGGCGGCGCTCAGCATGTCGGCGTTCGGGTGGCCGATGCGCGCGTAGGAGTAGCCGGGCGATGCGCCGCCGGTCACGTCGGCGGCGCGGGCGAGGTCGTCGAAGACGAAGACGGAGGACTGGTAGATGGGCGGCGTCAGAGGCCTGGGCGTCTCGGAGAGCGCCTCGAATCCGGCGTGCACCGCCATGGTGTCGGACTGCATCTGATCCCTCCGCGCTGATGGGCTTCGTACCTGAGGGTTCGGCCCGGACCTCCTTCCACCTTCCAGGGATGCGCGAAGCCGACGCCCACGCGGCGCCGGCTTGCGGGAGGGGGAGTTCTTCGGCCTCTCTGGCCCTCAGCTGTGCTGGGCCGACTGGGTAGGGATGGAGAAGAGCTGCCAGATCGCGGAGACGCCGACGAGCGTGTAGACGATCCGGCTCAGCGCGGAGCCGGCGCCGCCGAAGACCGCGGCCACGAGGTCGAAGCGGAAGAGGCCAACGAGCCCCCAGTTGATGCCACCGATGATCAGCAGGGCCCATGCGATCCAACCCAAGGTGCCAAAGCGCATGGATGGGCTCCTCTCTTCGCGGTCGTGCTCACAACGTGCCCTCCCGCGGAAGGCCGCATACGCCGCGAATAGCGACTCAGCGCGCGGCGGCGTCGACGCGCGCGATCAGCGAGGCCAGGAGCGCGCCGCGCAGCGGGTTCGATGGCAGCTCGATGTACTCCTCGGCGCTGTGCGCACGACCCCCGACGGGCCCCAGGGCATCCAGCACCGGAACCCCCGCCTGCGCCAGCCGGTTGCCGTCGGAGCCGCCTCCGGTAAGGATGTCCTTGAGCTCGATGCCGAGCTCCTGCGCTGCGTCCCGCGCGTGGCGCAGGAGCCGCTCGGTCCCGGCCCCCTTCTCCATCGGCGGGGAGGAGAACTCCCCCGAGAGCTCGAGCTGCACGTCCTGGTCTGTCGCCCGCAGCGCGCTGCGGCGCAAGAGCTCAAGCGCGATCTCCGCGTCGTGCGCCCTGAGGACGCGCACGTCGATCTCGCAGCGCGCCTCCTCCGCCACGACGTTCGCGCGCGATCCTCCCTGCGCGACGCCGACGTTGAAGGTGGCGCCGGGCAGCTGGCCGCCGAGATCAGAGATCGCGACGATGCGCCGCGCGATCTCCGTGACCGCGCTGCGTCCGCGCTCGGGGTCGACGCCGGCGTGGGCCGCCCGGCCGCGGGCGGTGAGGACGAAGTGGCCGACGCCCTTGCGCGCCGACACGATCTCCCCGCCTGGCCGCCCAGGCTCCAGCACGAGCGCCGCATCACAGCCCCTGGCCGCTTCGGCGATCACGTCGCGCGACCGCACGGCCCCCATCTCCTCGTCTCCCGTGACGAGCAGGCGAAGGTTCTTGTAGGGGCTCCCCACCGCCTGCAGCACCTTCGCGACGTGCATGGCGAGGGCGAGGCCACCCTTCATGTCTGCGACGCCCGGCCCGAAGGCGCGCTCTCCCTCGATCCGGAATGGGCGCCGCACCGCCTCGCCGTGGCCGAAGACGGTGTCCATGTGACCAAGGAGGAGCACCTTCGCGCTGCCCGCCCCCGCGAGGTCCGCCTGCAGGATGTCCCCTGCGCCGAAGCGCGCGCACTGCGCACCGAGCCCCCGCATGCGCTCCTCGACGACGTCGAGCGCCCGCGCGACGGCGGCGGGGTCGTCGCTCGGGGTGTCGAGCGAGACGAGCTCCTCGAGGGTGCGCAAGAGGGGATCTGCCTCCGTGTCCAATGCATGAAGAAAGTGGTCCGACGTCGTTATTTCCCCCTGTGGTGTATATTCGTGGCACGAGTCCTTCTGCGCCAGGCCGCACCGCACCTTCCCGCGGGCCCGCCGGCGCAGTCCTGAATGTGCAGGAAACCCAGCACTGGAGGGCCACGATGAACTCGGGTCTCGGGCTCTTGGAAGACCGC
>JAJYTV010000275.1 GCA_021792885.1 Bacillota bacterium | reverse complement strand
AACTGATCGCGTCGGCAGGCATGGCGGCATCGTCCGCGCGCGGCAAGGAAAGGCTCACCTCCATCGTGGACCGGCCAAGAGGAGGGGGAGCATTGGGAAGGCGTCGGCGCGCGCCGCATGCGCCTGCACCGGCGCAGCATCCCTCCGTTCAGGATCTGCAGGCAAAAGCCGGCCAGCTGACAGGACGCCTCGCGGATCTCGCCGCGCGCGGCGAGACAGGCAGCGTGTACAGCCCGATCGCGCTTCGGGTGACGAGGACGATCATGATCGGGTCGACGATGCCCGCCTTGACGATGGCCGTGCCCACCACGACGGCGCCCACCGTGCCGAGGTGCTGCGGGAGGCGGTTTGCGGCCTCGCGCAGCACCTCGCTGATGATCCACATGATCGCAAGTTCCATGATCGGGGGGAACGGGATGTGCTGGCGCGCGCCGGAGACGGCCAGCTCCTCCTCCTAAACCTCGGGCTGCCGCCGCTGATGCTGCTGGGGGGGGCAATCCTGCGGCGGGTGCCGCACCGTCAGCCCTCCACCTGAGGCCCTACGGCTGCTTGCGGCGCTCCTGCGTGCGGCCGACGCCGCAGGGGAAGCAAAACAAGGCGGGCGCCGGTTTCCCGGCGCCCGCCGCAGGTCACATGCCTTATCCGGCGCTCTGGTTCGGGTCGCCCGATTCCTGCGGCAGAGACTGCTCCGGCAGGAGCTGTCGGCCGTCGAAGCCTTCGAGCGGAGTGTGGTAGTGGCGGAGTGCATCCTCGCCCAGCTTCCAGCAGAGCAGGACTTCTTGCCCCTCGAGCACGCTCGGGAAGTCCACGAGCCCGAGCTCCACGCTCTTGAGCTGGCAGCCGGTGCGGTTCACGTCGGCGATGCGGGCGTTGGCCTCGGCCACGGAGCGGTCGAAGGACTCGCGCGTGTCCTGGAAGTCGCGCTGGAGGATCAGCTTGCCGTCGGGCTTGTAGCCGACCGCCTTGATCTTCTCCATCTCCTCAAAGTGGGCCTGGGCCTGGCGCTGAAGCTCCTGGAGTCGGCGGAGGTGGCCTTCGAGGAACGGAACGAGAGCGTTCGCCTCGGACACCGTGAACAGCCGGTGGGCCATTGCGGAGCACCTCCCACTCTCTCGCAGGGATCCCGGGCAGGAGCGCCCCGAGATCCTTTCCGTGCATTTTACTAAATGCACTGCGCGTTCGTACAGTGAATTTCTCTGGACCGCGGCCGGACACCTGCCGCACCGCGTGCACTCCGACGTGTTTCGCGTCAAAGTGCGCACGCATGCGGCACACGGGCCGCCGGCGGGGCTTGGCCCGGCCTGCGCATGATCCATCGCCCGTTTTCTGTTACAATACGCTTCGAAGTTTCGGGAGGTGGGAGATTGCGCCGCTGGCTGTTCGGAATCGTCTTCCTTCTTTCGATGGGGCTTGGTCAGGTCGCCATGGCGGGCCCCAGGATCACGGCGCCCTATGCGGGTCCCGGCACGATTGCCATCCTCGTGGGCGTCATCACGGTCGCCATCTTCCTTTGGATCTACAGCTTCATCGGCTAAGCGGCTGCTCGGCCGCTGGCGGCCGCCTACCATTCCGCCCTCCGCCTGGGGAGGGCGGTATTTTTTATGCGAGCTGCGGCGCTTGACGGGCAGGCAGGGGAGACCTATACTGCGAATACGAACAGATGTTCTGTATCCGAAGGAGGGCGCTCCATGCTGGTCTACGTCGAGATCTCGGGGATGCGGGCACAGGTGCTGCAGGAGCGTGAGCCGGCGCTGTGCGGCAAGGCACTCGTCGTGCTCGACGGGCGCCGGGTCGCGGACCTCTCGGCGGAGGCGGCGGCCGCCGGCCTCCACGCCGGCGACGAGCTCTCGCCCGCCGCGCTCCTGGGCCTCGGGGCGCTCTGGCGCCGCGACCCGGGCGCCGAGGCCTGCCAGGACCTGCAGGATGCGCTGGGGGAGCGGCTTCTGCTGCACGCACGCAGCTTCATGGACTGCGGCCCCGGCGCGGCGGCAGCGGAACTCTGGCCCGGGACGGACCTGCGGGCGGTGCTCTCGGGCCTGCGCGGCCTCGGCTGGTGGGCGAAGATCGCGGCCGGGCGCAGCCTGCCAGAGGCGCAGGCCCTGGTGCGCGGCGGCGCGCGCAGCCTCGCGGACGGCGGCGAGATCTGCAGCGGCCCGCGCGAGGCGCTGCCGCTCGCGGCGCTCGTGCCCTGGCTCCCCAAGGCGGCCGCCCGGCGCCTCGAGCGCCTCGGCCTGACGCGCGTCGGCGACCTGCGCGAGATCGGCGTCGGCGCGCTGTGGGAGCAGATCGGCCCGGCGGCGCAGGCGCTCTCGGCCTTCGCCCGCGGCGAGGAGCCCGCGGGCTACCGGCCCGAGGCCGAGGCGCCGGAGCTCGGCTGGCGGCGGCGCTACGACAGCGTCCCCTGTGCGGTGCAATCGGAGCTGGCGCAGGCCGTGTCGGAGGGGCTCGCGGCGCTCTGCGCCCGGCGCGGCGGCCTCCCGGCGATCGGGGCGGTGGAGGTGCGGATGACGGACGATGCGGGCCGTGAGGCGCTGCGGCAGCGGGAGCTGCTGCGCCCGACCCGCCAGCGCAGCCGGCTGGAGGCAGCCGCCCTGGGCCTTGCCCTGACGGCGGCGCACGGCCCGGTGCGCGAGATCTCCCTGCGCCTCACCCCCTCGCGCGCAGCGGCACCGCCGCAGGCGGAGCCCGGGCTCTTCTACCCCGTGCGCGCCCGCGCCGCGGCGCCGCGCGGCGGGGCGACGCCCGAACTGCCGGCGCGCGAGCGCCGGCTCGCCTTCTTCGACCCCTACCGCCGCCCGTCCGCAGACGCGCTGCGCTGAAGGAGGAAGTGCGATGTCCCGGCTCGTCAACCGGCCGGTGAAGGTGGCGGCGCGGCAGGACGGCGCCCCGATCCTCTTCCACTACCGCGACCAGCACCGCGTCCTGCGCGTCCTTGAGGTCTGGCGGGAGGCCGGTGAGTGGTGGGAGGGCAAGGGAGACCGGCAGGTCTACCGCGTCGAGACCGAAGGCGGCGGGGTCTTCGAACTGCTCTTCGACCTCACAAGCCGCGACTGGACGTTGACGCGCAACTACGATTGACACTCTCCCCGGGGAGGCGGCGGCATTGGTGCACCTGCACGTGCACTCCGCCTTCTCGCTCCTCGACGGCACGGCGAGTCCCGAGGCGCTGGTGCGGCGAGCGGCGGAACTCGGCTTTCCCGCCCTCGCGCTCACGGACCGCAGCAGCGTCAGCGGTGTCGTCGCCCAGCACCGCGCCGCGCGGGAGGCGGGCATCCGCCCGATCGCCGGTGCGGAGGTGGAGCTGCTCGACGGGTCCCACCTGACGCTCCTTGCAATGGGTCCCTCGGGCTATGCCGGACTCTGCCGCGCCCTGACGTCCGCGCACCTCGCCTCGCCCAGAGGCCGCCCGCGCATGCCCCTCTCCGCGCTGCAGCGCGAGGAGGGGCTGATCGCGCTCTCGGGCTGCCGCCAGGGGGCGGTGGCGAGGGCACTCCTTCGCCGCTCCCCGGAGCGCGCCGAGGAGGCGCTGCGCACGCTGCGCGACGCCTTCCCGGGACGCTTCTACGTCGAGGTCCAGCGCAGCGGCCTGCCTGGCGACGTGGCGCTCGAGGCGGGCCT
>JAJYTV010000274.1 GCA_021792885.1 Bacillota bacterium | reverse complement strand
AAGCGCGCGACTGGCATTCCTAGGGCTTCGACGTGCCGGCGAAGGCGGCGCAGCACCCACGCGCTGACATCCGTCGCGATCACCGGGCGCTCGGTCAGACGCAAGAGTTCGCGCACGAGCGTTCCCGGGCCGCTCGCCACGTCGAGGATCGGGCCCTCGCCTGCCGCGAGGCGGGATGCGGCCGCTGTGACGGTGGACGCCATGGCCAATGCGACTGCTGCGCCGTAGATGCCGGCAGCGGCGTCTGGGTACTCCCGTTCGGCCTCCTGGAACTGCCCGCGCGCCTGCAGGAGCTGCACCCGCAGGAACCGGTCCGCCGGTCCGAGGGCGCGAGGATCCGCCGCGAACATCGCCTGCTCGGCGGCAGGATCTTCGCGCAGCATCTGCTCAACCCCCGAAACACCCTCCTCCCAGGGGTCCTGGCTATCGGGCGGAAGCAGTACGGCGATGCCATCCCGGATCAGGTATTCGTGGTCGCCGGAGCAACTGCCTTGGGCTGCGAGCACCTCGTGCTCGCCTACCTCTGTGACATTCCAAGACAGCGGCGCATGGCAGACGGGGCAAGCAAGGAGTGCGATCAGGTCGTGCTGCATCGGTAGTCTCCCTCCTGCGTGGGGGACATTGCTCCGAGCATGCAGGCGCTCGGCGAGAAGGCGCAGGAACCAGGGCAGGCGTTCTCTGTCGAAATGGCATTTCCTGCCTCACATGGTTTGGGACAGGTGCCGGAGCATCGCCCGGCATGCGTTGCAGGCGTAGCGTTTCAGCCACAGAGAAGGGCTGCTGCATTATCGCCGCCGGCCAACTCCGTAGTTCGATGTGACACAACTCGAACTGTAGTCGACACGGATGCGTCGCAATGGTGTTACATCGGTACGATCTCCTGCACAAGGGCTGAGAGATATGTTCCATGCGCGCGTGGAAGGGCACCGTGGCTGCCAAGGCGGGCGTCTTCGCCTCGTTGCAGGTGCGCTCCTTACCTGTCTGCTCCTTGCGGCCTGCGGGGTAGTGGCCGCGAAGCCTGAGCGCCCTCCGCATCCCGTGGGCCTCGCGTCGCTCCTTCGCATGCAGCCGCAAAGGGCATCCGTCACGCTGCTGCCGGGCACCCCGCCGCACCTCTCCTCCTTGCACTTCGTGAACGCACAGGACGGCTGGATCGGCGGCCAGGGCGTAATTCTCGCCACGTCGAACGGCGGTGCGTCCTGGCACCGCCAGTATCTCGGCACGGGCAACGTGAAAGGCTTCTCCTTCCTCTCGCCGACACTCGGGTTCGCCGCGACAAGCGCAGGTCTCCTGAAGACCGATAACGGAAAGACATGGACCCGAGTCGACGCCCAGTCGCTCTACCGCGTGCAGTTCTTCAGCGCAAGCGAGGGATTTGCACTGGAGGGCCAATCGCAGTCCTACCCCGCAACGCACAGCCTCGTCGCGACCAGCGACGGCGGCAAGTCGTGGCGGCTCCTCGCCTCCGGAGCGGTCGCGCAGGCCTGCTTCGTCGGATCGCGAATCGGCATCGCCACCCTCACGACCGGCATGGGCGGAACGCTCACGGTGGAGCGGACGACCGACGGCGGGGTGAATTGGAGTACCGCACTCTCCATCCAGGGCGCCGTTCCCGTTCAGCTACAGTGCACGCAGGACGGTGGCGCATGGCTCGTCGCCGCCGGCTGGGCGAGTATGAGCCAGCAGTCCTACTCCGTCTTCCGCAGCGCGGATGCGGGTGCGTCGTGGAACGTGGTCATCGCTGTCTCCACCGCCGGCGCCGGTCCCGCGCCAGGGAAGACGGCAGGCGCCGCTGCGGGACCAGGATCCTCGCCAGGACCAATTGTGGCCATTGACCGGACGACAGCGATCATGACGGGCACGTGCGAGGCATGTGGCGACGGGACGGCAGGTTTCTCCACCACGACGGACGGCGGCGCCACCTGGAGTCCGGTCACGCAGCCGATCCCTTTGCAGCCTTCGGCGCCCTCAACGCTGGACATGCTGACGGCGCAAGCCGGCTGGCTCCTCGCCAGCCCGGGACCTGGGCGAGGACAAGAGATCCGGGAAACGACCGATGGCGGCGCTGTATGGCACACGGTTCTGTCCTTTGGTCCGCCGACGCCCACCGTCGCGACAGCGTTCGTGAACGGCCGGATCGGCTATGGCATCGGGGCGACGGGTGATGCTCTGGCCGTTTTGCAGACGCAAGACGGCGGGCAGACCTGGCGCAAGGCTGGGGACCTGCCGCCTGAGGCGATGTTCACAGACGCGGTGGCAGCCGCCGAAGATGGCAGGCTCTTTGCACTGGGGAATAGCGTGGTCTACGAGTCCACGACTGGCGGCAGGACCTGGGTGAGATTGAATCGCAACACCCTGCCAGCCGTCGATGCCATCAGCTTCGCCACTCCAAAGACGGGCTGCGCCGGCAGCTCCGATCACACGACGCGAAACGGCGGCAAGACATGGCGGCGCGCCGGCATGCAGGGCGTTCCCGTAGCCGTCTGCGCTATCTCGCTCACCGACCCGGCCCTTGCCAAGGAAGCGATCCAATTGATCGACCGGCTGGCGCCGAACGACGCGTCTAGCGCGACCTACTCCCTCTCGACGGTCGCCGCCGGGGGCGGAAGCCTCTGGATTGCACTGGCGAACGAGAACGGGCCGAACGGCAGGCTGTACGTCCTTTCTTCGGGGAAGCCCCCACGCGTCGTGCTCTGGCCGGAAAGGATTAACGTTTCGAGCATGAGTCCCGTCAGCGCGGGAGAGGCATATATCACGACCTCCGACGGGCGGCTCCTCGTCACCCGTGACGGCGGCAGAAGCTGGACTCAGATCCGCTAGGCGGAAGGGCTCGCGGCACGCCCGCAGCCCTGCGCAGAGCCTTGCCACCGTTCAGGCATCCACGCCGCCGTGGCACCAGCCAATGGTCGCCGACGTGCTCGAAACGCCCTTGAAAAGAACGGGGGCGCGTGTTCGTGGATGCTGACGCGCTCGTACTTAGTGTTCAGTGCGTATAGTTCCCGATATGGCTATTCAAAATTAGGATAACTGGAGCCGACGCTGGACGCTAAGGCTACTGAACCTCAAAACCATCGTATCACTCCCGCACCCCAAAGCAGACCACCCGCGAACGCCGTAAACAATATGAGGTCGCCGCGGGACAGACCCTTTCCTTGTCGCCAGGAACTCAGCGCCAATGGGATCGTGGCTGCGGAAGTATTGCCGAGATCAGCGATGCAAGATGCCACTTGATCGGAGGGAAGCCCGAGCCTTTCCGCCAGAGCCGACATGATCCGACCATTTGCCTGATGCGGGACCAGCACTGCCAAGTCCTCCATCCGCAGCCCCAAGCGATCCAGAACGGTTTGCGCCGACTCAGCCATGCGTTGCACGGCCACCTTGAAGACTGCCCGACCGTCCTGTTGGATATAAGGCGACTGTGACACCCCCAGATCCTCAAGCACACCGAAGGGACTCCGCTGGTGTGGAAGGACCGCGAGCTGGGCGAGACCGCCATCTGCGTGCAGATCGAAGTCGAGCAGTCCATACCCTGATGGCACGGGCCCAAGCACCACCGCCCCGGCCCCATCGCCGAACAAGATGCAAGTGTTGCGATCCGAGTAGTCGACGTGCCGGGACAACACGTCGGC
>JAJYTV010000273.1 GCA_021792885.1 Bacillota bacterium | reverse complement strand
CAAGACAAGGTGGTCCTCGCCAGGTAGATAGAATCACGCGTTCGCTTGCCGAAACACTCCCACCAGCGCAGATACACTCGGGGCACCTTCGAAACCGGAATCGCTCTGGTACAAACGGCACGACCAGATGGCATCTGTGGCCTTGGGGAACGGGTCCTGCCCATCCACAAGTATCGTGGGTGATCCGTGCATACCGACCTGTTGCGCCTCGGCCGGGTTCCCGACCAAGTGCAGTCGAACATCGGTGTCGGGGCGTCCGACTGCGACCAGAGCTTCAATCGCCCGCGCTCGGGCCAGTTGCCAGTTCGGGCATCCGTCGAAGTACACGATCTCCACATCCATTGGTCATGACACCTCCGTACCGTCACCCTACACCTTGCCCTATACTGTAAGGTCAAGGGGGTATCGCACATGTTGATCGGGGAATTGGCCTGCCAGACTGGCAGCACGACCAAAGCCATCCGCTTCTACGAGGCGCAGGGGCTGCTCCCACCGCCTGCGCGGACGGCTGGCGGCTATCGCGACTACGGCGAGGACGCCAACGCGAGGGTTTCATTCATTCACGCCGGACAAGCGATCGGGTTCACGCTCGGAGAACTGCGGGAGGTCATCGCGTTCCGCGATCACGGCCAGACGCCATGCGCCCACGTGGCCGCGCTGTTGGAACACAAGGCCAAAGAAGTCGACGTACGCCTTGCAGAACTAGTCGAATTGCGCAAGACCTTGCAAGGGCTCCGCGACCGCGCGGCACACCTAGATCCTGCGGACTGTCCTCCGGCTTCTGTGTGTCACTTGATCTTGCCCAACTTGCCCGTGCAAAAGCACAATATTGGCCGCATCGTGAATGGCTAGTCGGTATTCCGTCGCCAGAGACAGGCATGCGGCCGCATCCACTTCAGGCGTTACAGTCGTTGGCTGAGACAGCCGGAGTCGCGAGGGATCACTGCCTGCGCCTTGTGCGTGTGCAGACGCTGGAGACGCATTGGACCACTCCTTCTTCGGAGAAACGATAGCACAGGGGTAGACCCCTACTAATACGGAGAGCCGCCCGAGGGCGGCGTTCAAGTTGGTCGCGGAAGGTCAAAGCGCTTTTTGCTCAAGGCGCTTGATACGCTGCTCGTGGTCTTCCGCGACCCGATACAGCGCGTTCTCGTCCTCTTTCCGGCCCTTGATGCTCTCGTCCAGGCGCTCCACCGCGCTTACAAGATCGGCTGCCATGCGTCGCCCTACAGCGTCGAGGTCGGTCTTCGTGGTCATCCGCTGCTCGATGGACGAAAGCTGCGTTTGCAGGCTATCGAGATAGGTCTTCAGGTCATGGTCCACGGTGCCCCCGCTCCCCTCTCTGCCGGTACCAGTTCGGCAGAGCCGCTGTCCGTCCCTTCCGAGGGCACCGAGAAAAGGCTTCATCGCACACGCGCAGGTCGACCTGTTCTTGTCTCACAGGGACTTCTATCGGCTGGACGATCGCTGGCACCACGATGTGCAGCGCATCCGTTCGCGCTACCTCGATGTCCTGGTGGAGACGCTGCAACGGGCGCAGGACGAGGGGAGCCCGGCGCATGGGGCCGACGTGGACCTCCTCGCGCCCGCACTGTTCGGTGTGATCAGCCATGTGACACTGCACCTGCTCCTCGCGGGCAAGCCGGACGCCGACCGCGCGAAGCGCGCGGTCCACCTTTGCTACACCGACGGCGTGCTGACGGAGACGGAACGTTCCCACCCTCAGGCATGCGGCTGACGCGCGGGCGCGGCGCGCCAAGTTTCGGCACGCGCGATGCAGCGCTCCGGCGTTCACGGTCGCGGTAGGCCACACCCCGATACGCTCGCATAGTGCTATGCCGAGAACGGCCTCGGGCGACAAGAGCGGTCGACCGCCACGTTGACATCCGCGCTCTGGCCCCGCCCCGCTGCTGATCCTTGGGCTGGTGCATCTCGCAGAGAACGCGTCCGCCGCCGGGAGAGCCCGGCGGCGGACGCGTCAGTGCGGGACCCTACAGGGCGGAGTTGCCGCTCAAGTAGGCGTCCGCCTGCTGTTGCAGCGCCTGGAGCGCAGCCTGTACGCTCGCGTGCCCCGTCACCGCGTCGTAGAACTCGGCGTCCAGCGAGGCCTGGACCTCCTTGTACGCCTGGCTGACAGGACGGGCGATGGTGTGCGGTGACTCGAGGATCTGCACGGCCACCGCGATCCCCGGGTGGGAATTCATGAAGCTCTGGGGGATGTCTGAAAGCGCAGCCCGCGTCTCGGGCGGGAAGCCGGAGTGCGTTCCCCAGTACGCCTGCTGCTTCGGCTGGAACCACCAGTTGACGAACGTCGCGGCGGCCTTCTCCTGTGCCTTGGTGTTGTGCACCATCAGCACGAAGCCGAGGCCCTGGGCAAGGTTCGCGGAGTGCCCGGTCGAGCCCTTCGGGTACGGCACGACGCCGACGGGGAACTTCCCGCCCACCGCGTCGAGCAGCTTCTGGTAGCCCGCCGAGGTGCCGTCAGCGATCGCAAGATGGCCGCTTGCGAAGTCGGCGCGGATCTGCGAGCCGTGGGCGAAGATCATGTCCCCCGCGTGATAGAGGTTGCGGAAGTAGGTGAATGTCTCCGTGGCCGCTGGGGTCAGGAAGTCGACCTTCTTGCCGCCGGATCCCGGCAGGAAGAGAGAACCCCCGTTCGAGAGGAAGGGTGGCAGGATGTGCGCCGAGGAATCCTTCCACGCGAGCGGAACGACCCCGGGAAACGCCTTCTTGACGAGCGCCAGGTCGGAAGCGAGCTGCGTCCAGGTGGCGGGAGGCTGCGTGATCCCCGCCTTGGCGAACATCGCTTCGTTGTAGCTCAGCTGCGATACCTTCGCGTCTGCCTGCAGGCGGTAATGCTGGCCGTTCACCTCGCCGTTCCCAAGGACGACGGGGAAGATGCTCTGCTCAGTCGCGGCGCTCATTATCGGGTTCTTGCCGCCCAGCAGGATCTTGTTCCACGGAACGAGCGCGTTTGCGTTCAGGAAGCTGCCGTCGTAGTGGCTGATCATCGCGAGCACCGGGGCGTCTCCCGCCGCCAGCGCGCCAAGCGCCTTGTGGCTCGCCTTGGTGATCGTCAGGTCGACGCGCATCTTGGGATATTCTCGGTTGAACTGCGTTACGAGCGCCTGTACTGCCAGTCCCGGAGGGCCGCCCGCGGAGTGGGATTCCCAAAACGAGATCTGCACGGGCTGGTGGGCAGCGCTCGCCGCCGGTTTGGCGGCGGTGGTGCCGCAGGCCGCGAGGAGGAGGGATGCGGCGGCGACGGTGGTGAGCGCAGCGGCTTGAACGGACTTCCGGTGTGCCATGATGGACGCCCCTCCCTTGTCGGACTCTTGCAGTGGATCCTTGGCGAGGTTCCGGCAGCGCATGCGCGGTCTTGCTCTTCGGTCTGCGGCCAAGACTGGCCATCACCCCCCTCCCGAGGTCTCCCCCTACTCCTTCTGGGCCAGTTCCCCGCCGGCCACGGCGCGCACGATGTGGTGCTGCGTCAGGGCGAAGACAATCAGGATCGGGAGAAGGGCGAGCAGTGCGGCCGACGTCAGCTCTCGCCAGTTGGCCTGGTAGGCCTGCATGTAGTGGCTGAGCGCCAGTTCGATGGGCTGGATCTGGGGGCTGTTGGTCATGATC
>JAJYTV010000272.1 GCA_021792885.1 Bacillota bacterium | reverse complement strand
GTGTGCGGAGTTCGCCTCGAGCGCCGCCGCGATGCGCAGCGCCTGCTCCCCGCCGCGCGGGGCGACCGTCTCGACGAGCGCCGGTCGGCCCTGGGTCAACGTCCCCGTCTTGTCGAACACGACCGTGTCGATCCGGTGCGCCGTCTCGAGCGCCTCGCCGCTGCGGATCAGGATGCCGGCCGCCGCTCCCCTGCCCGTCCCGACCATGATCGCGGCGGGCGTCGCGAGTCCGAGGGCGCACGGGCAGGCGATCACGAGCACCGCGACACCCGCGATGACCCCCGCCTGCGCGTCGCCGAAGACCGCCCAGAGTGCGAAGGTGAGCAGCGCGAGGCCGAGCACCACCGGGACGAACACGTTCGCGATGCTGTCCGCGAGGCGCTGCACCGGCGCCTTCGATCCCTGCGCCTCGCCCACCGCCCGCATCACGTGTGCAAGCGCCGTGTCGCGCCCGATGCGCGTCGCCTCGACGACCAGCCGGCCGGACCGGTTGACCGTCGCGCCGATCACCGTGTCTCCCGGCTGCTTTTGTACCGGCATGCTCTCGCCGGTCAGCATTGCCTCGTCGACCTCGCTCCTACCCTCGCGCACCGTGCCGTCGACCGGCACGCGCTCGCCCGGCCGGACCAGGAGGAGATCCCCGACTGCGACCGACTCGAGCGGCACTTCCTCCGTGCGGCCGTCCCCGAGCTGGCGCAGCGCCGTCTTCGCCTGCAGCGAAGCGAGCGCCGCGATCGCGGAGGCTGCGCGCCCCTTGACGCGCGCCTCGAGGAAGCGTCCGACCAGGATCACGGCGATCAGGACGGCGGACACCTCGAAGTAGGTCGGGCGGCCCGTGAGGAGCCCGGCCACGCTGTCGACGTACGCGACGCTCGTCCCGAGCGCCACGAGGACGTCCATGTTCGCCGTGCCGTGCAGGAGGTTCTGCACCGCGCCCCGGTAGAAGGGGAAGCCGCCGTAGGCCTGCACGATCGTCGCGAGGGCGAGCTGCAGGCCGCCCTGCATCAGGAGCGGGACCGGCCGCCCGACGGCCGACGCGATCATCGCAAGGAGCAGCGGCGCGGCGAGCGCCGCCGAGACGATCAGCCGGACCGTGAGCGCGCGCGCATGCGCGTCGCGCCCCGCGCCGCCTGCCTCCACGGCCGTGAGGCGAACACCCTCCTGACGCAAGGCCTGGACGATCTCCTTCGCGCTCGTCGCCGCGAAGAAGCGCACGAGCACCTCGTTCGCCGCCGGATTCGCGTGGGCCTCGACCACCCCGGGCTGGGCGAGGAGGAGGCGCTCGAACTGCTGCGCCGTCGCGCTGTCGAACCCGTCCGGGCTCGCAAGGCGCGCCTCGCCGAGCACGACATCGTAGCCGCGCGCCCGCACGGCCGCGACGAGATCCTGCCCGCGGACGCCGGGCGCCGCCTGCACGAGCGCCGACTCGCTGGCCAGATTCACATTCGCGACCTCGACCCCCGGCACGGAGCGCAGTCCCTTCTCCACGTGCCGCACACAGGAGGCGCATGTCATCCCCGAAACGTCGATCTTCCACTCCCGCACCGCCCCGAGCTCGGGCGGCTCCATCTGCGTCACGGACATCAGATCGCCTCCAGGCCCCTAGACGGCGTGCGCGCCGTAGCCCTCCTCGTCCACCGCGTGAACGAGCGCCTCGACCGATGCGCGCGCCGGATCGAACTCCACCACGGCCCGCGCGTCCTCGAGCGAAACCGTCGCGTCCGCGACGCCGTCGACGCCCATCAGCGCGTTCGTCACGGTCATCTTGCAGTGCGCGCAGGTCATCCCGTCGATCGCCAATGTCAAGGTTGCCATTCGACCATCTCCTTTCCGCAGATCATACCCCCAAGGGGTATATAGCGCAAGCGGGCAGATGGACTGCCCGCTTGCAGTTTGTCCGCCTGCCCTGCCGCCTAGCGAAGCGCGTCGCGCGCAGCCGCGAAGGCCCGCGGCAGCGCCGCGGCGATCTGACCGACGTGCTCGTCGGTGAGCGCCAGCGACGGGAACACGGCCTCGTTCGCCGCAGGGGCGAAGAGCACGCCCTGCGCCGCCATCGCCTGCCAGAACGCCCGGTAGCGGCGGGCGTCGGTGCGCGCGGCGTCCTCCTGGTTCTCGATCGGGCCCGCGGCGAAGAAGCAGGTCAGAAGGCCATGGCTGACCTGCACCGTCGCAAGGACGTCGGCTTCCTCCGCCGCCGAGCGCATCGCGGCGCCGAGCGCCTCCGCGACCGCCGCAAGGCGCCCGTAGGCGCCTTCGGTCCTGCGCAGCACGCCGAGCTGCGCGAGGCCTGCGGCCATCGCGAGCGGGCTGCCGGAGAGCGTGCCGGCCTGGTAGACGTCGCCCTGCGGCGCGACGCGCTCCATGATCTCGCGCCGCCCGCCGTACGCCCCGACGGGCAGCCCGCCGCCCAGCACCTTGCCGAGGCACGTGAGGTCCGGTCGGATCCCGAAGACTTCCTGCGCGCCGCCCAGCGCGACGCGGAAGCCGGTGATCACCTCGTCGAAGATGAGCAGCGCCCCCGCGGCCTGGGTGGCGCGGCGCAGCCCCTCGAGGAAGCCGGGCTTCGGCGGGACGACGCCCATGTTCGCCGCGATCGGCTCGACGATCACGCAGGCGATCTCCTCCCCGCGCCGGCGCATCAGGTCCTCCACGGCACCGAGGTCGTTGTACGGCAGCACGACCGTGTCTGCGGCCGCCTTGCGCGGCACGCCCGGCGACACGGGCAGCGCGGAGAGCGCCGCTCCCGAGCCGGCGCGCGCCAACAGCGCGTCGACGTGGCCGTGGTAGCAGCCCGCGAACTTCACGACGACGTCGCGACCGGTGTACGCCCGCGCGAGCCGGATCGCGCTCATCGTCGCCTCGGTGCCGGAGCTGACGAAGCGCACCTCCTCCACCGCGGGCATGGCGGCCGTGACGAACTCTGCGAGCTCCACCTCGAGGCCGCTCGCAAGGCCGAACGTGAGGGCGCGGCCGGCTTGCTCGCGGATCGCCTCCACGACGGCGGGGTGGCCGTGGCCGAGAATCAGCGGGCCCCATGAGTTCAGGAGGTCGATATAGGCATTTTGGTCGGCGTCGTACACGATCGCGCCTTCGCCGCGCTCGGCGAAGAGCGGGAAGTCCCGCACCCCGCGCATCGCGCGCACGGGGCTGTTCACGCCGCCCGGCGTGACCTGGAGGGCGCGCGCGAAGAGCGTTTGCGATGCGTCGTCCTTCATGGCTTTACCACCTCGAGGTCGCGCGGGTAAGAGGTGAGCGTCTCCGCGCCCGCGTCCGTCACCAAAAGGTCATCCTCGATGCGCACGCCTCCCCGACCAGGCAGGTAGATGCCGGGCTCGATCGTCAGGCACATCCCCGGCACGAGCGCGTCTGTGCGTCCCGGAAGGAGGAACGGCTCCTCGTGCGTCTCCATGCCGAGCCCGTGCCCGACGCGGTGCGGGAAGTACTCGCCGTAGCCCTGGCCCGCGATCACCTCGCGCGCCGCCGCGTCGAGCGCGCCCATCGCGGCGCCGGGCCGAACCGCCGCGCGGCCGCGCTCCTGCGCCTTCTGCACGATCGCGTAGATCTTGCGCAGCTCCGCATCCGGCTCGCCGTAGAAGAAGGTGCGCGTCGTGTCCGCGATGTAGCCCTGCCAGCGGAATCCGATGTCGA
>JAJYTV010000271.1 GCA_021792885.1 Bacillota bacterium | reverse complement strand
CTGCTCGGACTCTCCGCGACCGCGATCGGCCACCTCCTGCTGCAGCAGCGCACCCTTTTGCGCTACGTCGGCGGGGTCGTCGTGATCCTGCTCGGCCTCTTCATGCTAGGCCTGCAGCCCTCGCTCCTCCTGCGCGACGCCAGGTTCCACTACTCTCCACAAGAGCTCGGCTTCGGTTCCGCGATGCTGGTCGGCGCCTCCTTCGGCTTCGGCTGGACCGCCTGCGTCACGCCGTACCTCGGCGCGATCCTGGTGCTCGCCGCACAGAGCGCGCGCTGGCAGGAAGGCGCCGTGCTGCTCGTCGCCTACGTCCTCGGCCTCGGTATGCCGTTTTTGCTGCTCGGGCTCCTCGCGGACCGCATCGTCGTGCGCCTGCGCGGCCTGCAGCGCTACGGCCGGCTGATGGAGCAGATCGGCGGGGCGCTCCTCGTCGTGCTCGGCATCCTGATGATCACGGGCGTGCTCGCGCGCCTCTCCGGCTTCGGCAGCTTCTTCTGACGCGGTCTCTCGCATCCTTGCCTTGCCGATGGCCTGCACACTCTCGAAGGCGGCGCAATCGCTCATCGAGCCAGGCGATCACAGGAAGTCCTTATGGGATCATCGTGACCAAAAAAGTGGAGCAGCGAGTGCGTTCTCGCTGCTCCACAGAACCTGCGACTAGCAGCCTGTGTGAGTAGCGATTCTTCGACAGGGATGCAGTGATGATCCGATGGGAAACTGGCGGGGACGCAGCCGAGGGGCCTGGGAGTGGGCCCTCAGGCCCAGGCGATTCCCGCCTTGTACATCTTGGTGAGGTTGTGCACCGCACATTCGAAGAGCCAGCTCGCCTTGGCTGCTGCGAGTCCGCGGAAGGGGATCTGTTTAAGGTTCCTGGCCCACTTGATCTGTCCGAAGACGGGTTCCACGGATGTCTCTCGCTGCTTGTAGAGTTCCTTGCCGCGTTTGGTATGGAGCTTTCGCAGCATACGCTCTTTGGTCGTCAGGTTCTTGGGGATGCGGCCTCTCGGAGCCTTGGCCGTTCTCCACTGCATGTGGCTGATGCGCACCGGCGGGATCAGCACCTCGTATCCCTGGTCCTCCAACCCCTTGACGTTCCTCTCGCTGAAGAAGCCGGCGTCGGCCAGAACCCGCTTGGATTGCCTGCCTGTGTTCCGATGCGCCTGCTCGACCATGTCGGGGAGATGGCCGACGTCGGGCGCGACATTGGTGAGGTTAGCGGCGACGATGATCTGGTTCTCGGGATCGACGGCGGCCTGGGCGTTGTAGCCCTGGATGATGGTGCCCTGTCCGTCCTTCATCACCCGGGACTCCGGGTCGGTGAAGTTGTATTGGTCCCCGGCGCGTGGCCTGCCGCCCGTCTTGCTGGGCCGCGGCGTCTTGCCCTCCGCTCGCACCGCGGCTTGCCGCTTCTCTTCACGCTCGACAGCCCGTCGTTCCAGTTCCTGCTTCGCCTTCTGGACACTCTCCAGGCGCTTCTCGGCCATTGCAAGATCCTCAGCCTTGTCGCCCTGGTCTGGCGGCTCCTTGTGCTGCTCCTTGGCCTCGGCTTCATCCTCGGCCACGGCCGCCTTGAGATCCTTGGCGATCGCCTCCTGCAGGCGCTTCTCCTCCTTCTCCAGCCGGTCGTAGCTCATCGCCCGGTGCTTCGAGGCGTTGGCGCGCAGCTTCGTCCCGTCCACCGCCAGGTCGTCGAGCGGGACGAGGTCCCCCCTGACCGCCGCCGCCACGGTCTGTGCGAAGAATCCCGCCAAGGCTTCCAGGTGCCGCTTGCGGAAATTCGCGATCGTCCAGAAGTCTGGCTGCTGGTTGCCTGACAGATAGCGCATCGGGATGTCTTCGTAGAGCATGCGCTCGATCTTCCGTGCACTGCGTACGCCCCGCATGTATGCGTAGAGGAGAATCCCCACCATCATGCTGGGCTGATAAGGCGGCTGCCCCTTCGTCGCCGTGTAGGCGCCGTAGATCTGGCTAAGGTCCGCCTCTAGCACCGTCTGCCGCACGAAGAAGACCTCATGCTCCTTCGGCAGCAAGTCTGCAAACGACGGCGGCAACAGCATCCGGTCATCCGGCTGATGGTCCCGAAAATGCGTTTTCATGCCTAATACGTTCAACGCAGAGGCGCGAAACTCCTTGCTCCAGTAGTTACCAGACAGGACTACTCACACAGGCTGCTAGGGGTGTCGCAGCCCTCGGAGATCTCCCTCTCCATCTCCGTGACACCGGCATCGGCCACGGACACGGCGGACATCACGCAGGGCGTCCCGAACGGCAGCATCGTCGGAGCACCCGTGACCTTCACCATCACCGCCATGGCCAACGGGCAGACCCAGACGATCGAGGTGTTCTCTGGCGCCGTCCCCCGTTCGTTCACCCTCCAGACGACTCCCGACCCGAACGACACGACGGGCATCGTGCTCGTGAACGGCGTTCCGGAGCACGCCTGGACCGTCTTCTCCGGCACGACGGCGACGATCTACTCTCACACCGATTCCACCTACGCCGTCCTGACGAACCAGGTCTCCTTCAACGACATCGCAGGCATCCCGCAGGCGAACGCCATCCAGGCGCTGGCGAACAAACTGATCATCAACGGGGTGACTCCGACCACCTTCGATCCGCAGGGCGGCGTGACCCGAGCCCAGTTCGCCGCTCTCGTGATCCGCGCGCTGGGCCTTTGGAACCTCGGCACGACCGTCCGGTTCCCGGATGTCCCGAGCAACTCGTGGGCAGCGCCGGTGATCGGGTCCGCCGTGGCGGAGTCCTTCATCAAGGGCTACCCGGACGGAACGTTCAGGCCGCAGGTGCAGATCACCAACGCGCAGATGGCGGTCATCGTCGGACGGGTGATGCGCTTCCTCAATATCCCGGCCGGTCAGACGGCCGTGACGCCTTCCGACCAGGCAACCATACCGGCATGGGCCTCTCAGGACGTGGCACTCGCCCTGTCCCAAGGCATCATGACGACCGGGGCCGACGGAGCGTTCCATCCCGACGCCACGACCACCCGCGCGCAGGCGGCCCAGATCATCTGGAACCTGATGCAGAAGGCTGGCATCGAGTAGCGCGAAAAACCGCAGGAGTGCGGCCGGAAGGGCCAACAAGAAGGGGAAGTAGCCTGATCGCAGCAGGCTACTTCCCGGGGGCCTCGACGATTTAGGTCCCTCTGCGATGGGGCGGACCGCCGACAACCGGGAGCGTCTTCTTCAAGGGCGCTCCCGAGTTGTTTTATTTCATGCGCGTCAGGGCGGCTTTCTTGCTTCTGGGCTCGATTGGGCTATGGTTGAGGAACCAGACGACGTAAAGCCGCCGGTGAAGGCAGACGCCCAGAAGGGCCCTGCGATCTTCGTGGACGGCAAAGGTTTCTCAAACACCGAGCAGCGGGGGTGCATGAACGCCGACCCTACTGACGGCACGGCTCCTGCTGCGACGTTGGGCTGAGCGAGACGTTGCACCGATGGCGGCGATCAATGCCGATCCCGAGGTGATGCGCTGGATCGGGAGCGGCACGACGCGCAGCGTGGAGCAGACCAGGACTGCCATCAAGCTGTGGGAGAGAGAGTGGGAAGAGTCTGGCTTTGGACTCTTCGCGGTCGAGATGCGCGACACCGGCGAACTGGCCGGATTCGTGGGCCTCTCCATCCCCGATTTCCTGCCGG
>JAJYTV010000270.1 GCA_021792885.1 Bacillota bacterium | reverse complement strand
GGCGGGACAGGGCAAGGTGCGGGTGCGGCTTTCGGGCGACCTCGGTCGCGCCCTGCAGCGGCTCACCGACCCTGCGCTCTTCGCTGGGGTCGAGAGCCTGCGGGTTCTCCACCCCTCTCTCGAGGATGTCTACCTGAGCATCCACGGCCAGGAGGAGGGACACGGCGATGCGCGCGCTATCTAGTCCGCCCGAGGGCCCGTCTGCCGGCACGAGCTTCTGGGTTCTCCTGCGCATGCAGATGGCGCGGCTTCGGCGCAGCTGGCGCCAGTACGTCGTGGTGTCCTCCGCCATGCCGGCCGGCATCGTGCTCCTGCTGCGCGCCATGTCGGGTCCCGTGCCCCGCGACGTCGCGCTGCAGGTGATCACCGGGAACCTCGTCCTTTCGGTCGCGATCACCTCGATCGCGATGCTCGCCCAGCAGGTGGCCTGGATGAAGGCGAGCCGCACCTTCGACTACTTCCGCACGCTTCCCGTGCCGAGCGCCGCGGTGGTGCTCTCGATCCTCGTGGCCTACCTCTTCTTTGCGCTGCCGGGGATGGCCGTCGTGCTGCTCGTCGGCCGGCTCCTCTACGGCGTCGGGATGCAGATCGGCCCGATGCTCGTGCCGGCCGTGCTCCTCTCCGGCGTCGCGCTCTCCGGCATCGGAGCCGTGATCGGCCTTCTCTCGCGCACGGACCAGCTCGCGGGCCTCGTCGGCAACCTCGCGATGATGGCGGTCCTGTTCCTCGGCATCATCCCCGCCGCACGCGTGCCCGCAGTCGTCAACACCATCTCCTGGATCATCCCCTCGACCTACGCCGTGCACCTCCTGATGGCGCTCCTGGGCAGCGGGGCCTCGGCGTGGGAGTGGCTGCGCGACGGCGGCGCGCTCGCGCTCTGGGCGCTCCTTCTGTTCACGCTGGTGGATCGTCTCTCGTACCGCGTCGACTGATCTGGTGACCAAGGAGGCGGAGCAGGTGAACGGAGTCGAGCTCTCGCCCTGGACGCTGCGCTACGTAACCGTCGGCCTCGCGAGCTTCCTGCTCGCGCAGCTGCTCGTGGTTCTGGGGCTTGCGTATCCGGCCTTTCCCGTCGCGGCGCCGACCACCCTCGCGACGGTGCACCTCATCACGATCGGCTGGCTGAGCGTGCTGATGCTCGGCGTGCTGCACCAGTTCATCCCGGTGATCGGCGCGAAGAAGCTGCGCAGCCAGTCCGCGAGCGGCGTCACCTTCTGGCTCGTGACCGTCGGCTTCGTGGGGCTCGTGCTCGGCTTCCTCGAGATGCCCAGCCTGCTGCTGCCGATCGGGGGGACGCTCGTCGTCGCGGGCGTGCTCATTGCGGTGTGGAACCTCGGCGTGACGCTCGCCGCGTCGCGCCCGCTTCGCCTGCCCGCGCTCTACGTCGCGGCGAGCCTCGCGTTCCTCACCGCCACGGTGCTGCTGGGCCTCAGTTTCGCGACCGCGCTCACGTTATCAGGCGTCTTTGCGCCGACTGCCGCCATGGCACTCCTGTCGCAAGGACTTGCGCTCCACCTTCTGGGCGGCATCGGCGGCTGGTTCGGGCTCACGGCCATGGGCGTGGCGGACCGCCTGCTCGCGATGTTCGCGCTTGCGCCGGAGGAGCGCGGGCGCACCCGGCACTGGGCGTTCTGGCTGACCAGCCTGGGGATCGCCATCGCCTGGCTGAGCGGGTTTGGGCTGATGTTTTCGCCGAGCGCGCTGCTGCAAGGGATCGGCCTTGTCGGCTGGATCGCGCTCTTCGCCGGCGTCGCGCTCTACCTTCTCGACATGCGCGAACTCTACCGGCGTCGGCGCCGCCGTGAGCTCGAGGCGAACGCGGTCTTCGGCCGCGTCGCGCTCTGGGCCCTCGGCATCGCGGCTGCGCTGACGGCGGCGGCCGGGGCGCTGTCGCAGTTCTCAAACCTCGCCCCGGCGCTCGCCTACGCGCTGCTCGTCGGCTGGCTCTCCGGGCTTGCCCTGAGCCAGCTCTACAAGATCGTCCCGTTCCTGACCTGGCTCGATCGATACGGCAAGGCGCTCGGCAAGACGAAGGTGCCGCGCGTGCAGGACCTCGTCGTGGAACGCCGGGCGCGGCCCGTCTTCTGGCTCTACTTCGCGGGCGCTGCGCTCGGGACGGCCGGGATGCTGACCGATGCGGCCGCGGTGGTGCGCCTCGCGACGGGCCTGACGATGCTGGCGACGCTCTCCATCGCCTGGGAGCTCTGGCTGGTGCGCCACCCGCGGCCGCAGCTCATGCATGGGGGTCAAGAGAGCGCCTGAAGGAAGGGACTTCGCGATGGAGCCGATGTTCTTGGACGTGCGGGAGGACCTGAGGGCCGGCCGCGAGCCGCTGCCGCGCATCATGCAGGCGGTGCGCGGACTCGCGGCGGGTCAGGGGCTTGTCCTGCGCACCACGTTCGAACCGATCCCCCTCTACCGGGTGCTCGGGGTGAAGGGCTACAGCCACGAGGCGCGGCGCCTCGAGAGCGGAGACTGGGAGATCGTCTTCGTGCCCGGCGAGCGGCGCGGGCTGTTCGGCCGCAAGGCGAAGGCAGAGCCGAAGGCGCCGCCGCCGCCGCAGGCGGAGGCGGATTGGGCAGAGCCGGTCCGCACGCTCGATAACCGCGGGCTGCTGCCTCCGGAGCCGATGATCCGCATCCTCGGCACCCTGGAGGAGATGGGGCCGGGCCAGGTGCTCGAAGCCTTCAACGACCGCGAGCCGCAGTTCCTCTTCCCGGAGCTCGAGGCGCGCGGACACCTGATCCGCGTCGAGAAGCGGGAAGACGGTGCGCGACTCTTGATCCGCCACGCCTGAGGGTTTGCGGTCGCCGCGAAGGCGAGGAGGGACCGAAGATGCTTGTGCCGATCGAGAACCTCAGTACGGACCCTGCGTTCAACCTGGCCTTCGAAGAGTACGTCCATCGCCGCATGCCGCCGCAGTACGACTACCTCGTGCTCTGGCAGAACGCGCCCGCGGTGATCGTCGGCCGATTCCAGAACACGATCGAGGAAGTCAACCAGGAGTTCGTGGAGAGCCGCGGCATCCGCGTCGTGCGCCGGCGCAGCGGCGGCGGCGCCGTCTACCACGACCTCGGCAACCTCAATTTCACCATGGTCGTGCGCTCCGACGGCGAGCGCAACAGCTTTCAGCGCTTCCTCGAGCCGGTTGCGGCGACCTTGCGCCGCCTGGGCGTTCCCGTGGAGCGGACGAGCCGCAACGACCTCTCGGTCGAGGGCAAGAAGTTCTCCGGCAACGCGCAGTTCATCCAGGGCGGCCGGCTGCTCCACCACGGAACGATCCTCTTCGATGCCAACCTCGACGACGTGCAGCGCGCCCTGCACGTCGATCCGGAGAAGGTGGAGAGCCACGGCGTGAAGTCGGTGCGCAGCCGCGTGACGAACCTGCGGCCCTACCTGCCCGTGGGGTTCACGCTCGACGACCTGCGCCTCGCGCTCATCGCGGGGATCGCGCAGGAGTACGGCGGCGTCGGGGCGACCGTCCGGTTCGCGGAGAGCGACCTCGACGCGGTGCGGGCCCTGCGCGAGGAGCGTTATGCACGCTGGGAATGGAACTACGGAGATTCCCCGCGCTTCTCGCTGCAACGCAGGCGAAGGTTCGCACCCGGCATCGTGGACGTCCGCCTCGACGTAGCCGAGGGGCGCATCCGCGCCTGCCGCATCTAC
>JAJYTV010000003.1 GCA_021792885.1 Bacillota bacterium | reverse complement strand
CAGGGCGAGCGGGGATTGCCGGCTTGCCGAGACTGCGCGCGATCCAGCGCGCACAGCTTCGTGTCGCCCTGCCATGGGCCGCTGCGCTGCTGTCGCTGCCGCAGCCGCCAGAGCTCTGCGACTAGCAGATCACCGCACGTGCGTCGGCATGATGACGAATCCGATCAGAACGACGACAACCAGGAAGACGCCGACGCCGACATAGAGCGTTCCGCCGGCCCGCTGCTGCTGGAAGCGCTCGACGCCGACGGAGAGGAACATCGCGGCGAGCGACAGTTCGGCCCAGCCCATGAAGCGGTACCTGTCTCGTACAGGAACGAAGAGGAATTCCACCACAATCAGTGCGATCGTCGTCAACGCGAAGACCCGGGTCGCGATCTTGGCGATGCGGTCCAGCGTGCGTCACCCCCGTGTCCAACGCTGCTGCAGGATGAGGATAGAGTGGTAGTTCCGGCGCGTCCCGCATTCTCCTGCGGACAGAGAGAAGGAAGAAAAGCGGCGCGGTCCCAATCAGGACCGCGCCGCGAATCTCTTCGTTCGCACCTACGGCTGGATGCGTTGGATCGCAATCGCTGCGAGGCTGCCGTTCGCCAGAGGGAGACCGTGCACCAGGACTGCCGCACCGACCGGGTACGGAGCATCCGAGGTTCCGGCTGCGAGGACGACGCGCAGCTTCTGCAGGCCAACGCGCAGAGTCAGGGCGTCTGGCGAGCGCGCGACGACGAATCCCTGCACGGTCGTCAGCTGCAGGAGGTTCTCCAGCGAACCGACCCGGATGCCCGTGGCGAAGGCCGTGACGCCTGCGCCCGCGTTGCCGGGCGCTGCAAACTCGCTCGTGAGCTGAGGGAAGGATGCGAAGCCGACGATGACCGCAGCCGCCGCCGTGAGCGCGAAGCGCGCAGGCCGGGGGAGCCGCCGACGGCGCACAGGAGCGAGATCGACGGAGGCGTCCGCGAAGTGGCTGCGCAGCTCCTCGCCGAGCGCAAACTCGGTGTGCAGTTGTGCGCGGCATGCCGCGCACGTTGCGAGATGCGCCTCAATGCGCTCGACGAGAGGTGGCGCGCATTCGCCGTCCGCGTATCGCGAAATCTCCACTCCGGAGATGTGCCTTGCCATCAGACCTGCCTGCCCTTCCCTTGGTCAAGCGCCTTGCGCAGCCGTTCCTTCGCCCGGTGAAGCCACGTTGCGACGGTGCCTTCGGTTGTCCCGAGCTCCAGGGCGATCTCCCGGTAGGAGCGGTCCTGGGCGTAGCGCAACGCGAGCATCCGCCGGTCGTGCTCCGAAAGGGTTGCGAGCGCCCGGGAGATCTCCGCCTGCCGCTCAGTGCGCAGGTAGGTACCTTCGGGACCCGGCGCCTCATCGGGGCCGTCGTGCAGCGCTTCGTCGAAGGACACCTGGTTCAGGCGGCGGCGCTTGAAGCCGTCCCGCAACTGGTTGACCGCGATCTGCCGCAGCCAGCCGAAGAAGCGTTCGCCTTCCCGCAGGTGGCCGATCGCCTCGAACGCCTTGGCCCAGGTGGTCTGGGCAAGTTCCTGCGCCGCTTCGGGGTCCGACGTGAGCGCTGTGCACAGCCGCAAGAGCTGCAACTGATACCGCTCGACGAGTACGCCGAAGGCAGGTGCGTCCTCGCGTTGGGCGCGGCTGACGAGTTCCTTGTCGCTCAGGTCGGCGAGGTCATAGACCAAAACCCGCCTGTCCCTCCAAAGAACCGCTGCAACAACTAAGACGATTGCGGCGCTCAGTTGTTTCAGGGAAGTGTGGCAACGCGTGGCAAGTTCTTTGCGTGGCCCTTGGAGGAGTTCCTCCCGCCGCGAATCGATCCCTGCCGCAGAAGGCAGGAGAGACCGGCGACAGACGCGAAGCGGGATGGAAAGGCTACTTGGAACGCACCGTGCAGCCTAGTTGGAGGTTTTTGCATGCGCCTTTGGGTGCTGCCCGTTGCGATCTTCGCCGGTCTTCTCGGCGGCCTGCTCGGGCTCGGAGGGGGCATCATTCTGGTGCCCGCGCTGTCGACCGCCCTGGGCGTGCCGCTGCCGGAAGCGGTCGGAACCAGCCTGATCGCCGTTTCCGCGACGTCCATCTCGAGCAGCATCGCCTACATCCGCCAGCGCCTGACCGATGTAGAACTGGGCATCACACTCGTCGCGTGGACCAGCATCGGCGCCGTGATCGGCGGGATGGTCGGCCTGCGCGCGGGCGCGCCGCTGATCGCGGCCGTATTCCTGCTGCTCGCGTTCTACACCGCGTACGTGCTCTTGCAGCGCCACGTCCTGCCGCACAAGGCGGAGGACGGCGCGGAGAAGCCGACCCGCCCGCGCCTCGCCTACCCGCTGATGCTGGTCTCGGGCGCGCTTTCCGGGCTGCTCGGGATCGGTGGCGGCCCCGTGAACGTTCCGGTGATGAACATCCTGCTCGGACTGCCGATGAAGCGGGCGGTGGCGACGAGCAGCTTCATGGTGGGGGTGACGGCGGCGACGGGCGGCATCCTCTACCTGCGGTCAGGGCGGATCGACCCGCTCGTCGCCGGACTTGCGGTCGTGGGCGTCGCGATCGGCGCACAGATCGCGGGGCTCGTGCAAAAGCGCATCTCGACGCGCGTGCTCTCGCTGATCTTCGCCGTCGTCCTCGTGGCAGTCGGCATCCAGATGGCGGTGACCCACCTATGAAGGCGACGCAAGGCAATACTCCGGACCAGGCTGCGCTCTGGATGGAAGCCCTGCTTGGCGGCACCGGCGTCCTGCTGGCGGTTCTGGGCATGGCGCTCGAAATCGCTTCCGGCACCGTGGACGGCGCAGGCAAGGGCCTGGCGGATCTTGGCCTCTGGCTGCTCGCACTCGGGCCGGTGGCCGCAGTTGCGGCCAGCGCAGGCTGGGCCGTGCGGGCGCGCAGACCGCGCACCGCACTCCTGGCCCTCGTCGCCTTGGCGGCGATCGCGCTGGCCGCCTTCATCCTGCCGACGAGCTAGTCTGCCGTGCCGTCTTCCTCCGCGTCCTCGGCGAGTGCCTGCTCGCCGCGCTCGACGAGCCGCTTGACCATGTTCCCGCCGACCTTGCCGAGCTGGCGCGCCGTGAGGTCGCCGTTGTCGCCGTCCTCCTCGAGCGGTACGTCGACGTCGTCCGCGACCTCGAACTTCAGGTCCTCCATCGCTTCTTCGCGGTCACGCTGGTCGGGCTTGCGATCCGGCATCGTGCGACACCTCCTGCAAGGAGTCTTCCCTGACCGTCCGATTCGATCAGGCGGCCTGTATCGGTGGGAGTCGCGCAAACGCGCGCGAGAGCGTATAATGCATTTTGTCGGCCCCATGGTCTAGAGGCCTAGGACACCACTCTTTCAAGGTGGGAACACGGGTTCGAATCCCGTTGGGGCCACCACGTTTGCGACGCAGGTGCGAAGAGGCACCTGCGCCGTCTCTTTGTGCGCGTGTGGCCCAATCTGTCATTGACACTAGGGAATCTCTAAGGGAAATCTTAAATGGCTAACTTACCATCTAAACGACCACGAGGAGGGTCTCCCTTGGTGGATCGCCCGCAGTCCGAAGACCTGCTCTCCGATCTCTTCGCGCTGTTCGGCACGATGCGCCGGGTAATGCGCAACGGAGGCGTTCCAGGCTTGGGGCCGAGCCACCACATGGTGCTGATGCGGCTGCGCGAGGATGCGGACGCACAGCACGGCCCCTGCCGCATCACAGAGCTGGCGCGGTTTCTCCACCTGACCCCTGCTGCGATCACCCAAATTGTCACGGAACTCGAGGGGCGCGGCCTCGTGGTCCGCGGACGGGGAGAGCGTGACCGGCGTGCGGTGGTCGTGCGGCTCACGCCGGATGGGAAGGCGACGATCCGGGATCTGCGCGCCCGACGCATGGCGGTGGCGGAGCAGATGCTGGGGGATCTCCCGGAGGAGGATCGCCGGGAGCTCGGTCGGATCCTTCGCCGCATCGCGGAGTCCAGTCCCGCAGTGGATTAGCATTGGGCTGAGAGGAAGTGCGTTGTGCGGCGCTACGTTTGGGTCGCTGTGGTCATCGTCGCGTTGGTACTGGTAGGTATCGTAGGCGTGCGCCTGGCGCATGCGCGCAAAGGGTCGGGAGCGCCGCAGTACGCGCTCGCGGCGGCGGCCTACGGGAATCTGTTCGTGAACGTCACAGGCAACGGTACGGTGCAGGCAGCAACGGCATTGAACGTGCAGGCGAGCCAGAGCGGGACCATCACCTCCGTCCCGGTGCAGGTCGGCCAGCACGTGGCGAAGGCCCAGGTCCTCGCGACCGTCAACGACAGCGGGAGCCTGCAGACCCAATTGCTCTCGGCAAAGGCGCAGCTCGCCTCGGACGAGGCGTCCTTGAACGCCCTCGTCTCCCCGACGCCGCCGACCGCGGCCCAGATCGCCGCGCAGAAGGAGAAGGTCCTGGCGGATCAGCAGCGGGTCGCGTCGGACCAGCAGGAGATCCAGGGGCTTAACGTGCAGGCGCCGTTCAACGGGGACATCTCGGAGATGGACGTGTCGCCGGGCCAGAGCGTCGGGCAGGGCACCACGCTGTTCCAGATCGTGAATCCGCAGGACGCGACGGTGGTCGCGAACTTCCCCTCGATCAACCTGCAGAACGCGTTCGTGGGCGAGGGCGCACAGGTCACCGTGCCGGGCATCGGCACGATCGGCGCGACCGTGGCGAGCATCGGCGTCGTGTCGAGCGGCCAGGGCAGAGGCGGCGCGCTCTACCCGATCACCTTGAACCTGCAGTCGCCGCCGGGCTCGTTGCGCTCGGGCATGTCCGCGACCGTGAGCATTCCGAACGACTACACCTACGCGCAGGGCACGATCTCCTTCGGCCAGACGGAAGACGTCACCGCCCAGGCCTCCGGCACGGTGCAGTCGGTGTCGGCCGTCGTAGGCAGCGTCGTCACGCAGGGGACGACGATCGTGACCCTGTCGGCTCCGTCGCTCGCGACGCAGCTCGCCTCCGATGAGTCCGTACTCTCGAGCGACCAGAACACCCTCAGCCAGCTCGAGAACCCGACACCGCCTGCGGCCGACCAGGTCGCATCGCTGAAGGCGCGCATCGCGGTCGACCAGCAGAACGTCGCGAACGCCGAGCAGTCGCTCTCGCAGCTGAACGTGACGAGCCCGATCGCGGGCATCGTGACGGCCGTGAACGCGCAGGTGGGCGCGAGCACCAGCAGCGGCGGCAGCTCGAGCAGCGGCACCACGGGGCTCTTCTCGGTGGAGGACCCGAACTCCCTGCAGGTGCTGGTGCCGATCGACGAGCTGTCGATCGCGCAGCTCTCGGTCGGACAGCGCGCGATCGTCACGGCGAACGCGCTGCCCGGGCAGACGTTCTTTGGCACCGTGTCCGAGATTTCTCCCTCCGGCACGAACAGCCAAGGCGTCGCGACCTTCAACGTCATGATCAGCGTGCCGCACCCCGGCAAGCTCCTGGCAGGGATGTCGGCCAACGTCTCGATCCTTGTGGCCCATGCAACCCACGCCTTGCTCGTGCCGGTCGAGGCCGTGAACGGGTTCGGCTCGCAGGGGGCCGTCCTCGTGCACACGGCGAAGGGGAACGTCCCGACCCGCGTCACCGTGGGCCTCTCCAATGATGTCAGCGCCCAGATCCTCTCCGGCCTGAAGCCCGGTGAGGAGGTCGTGACGGCCCAGGTCACATCCACCTCCACCACCCAGTCGGGCGGCTTCGGGTTCGGCGGCGGCGCCGGCCGGAGGCTTTCCGGCAATGGCGGCGGCGGCAACTTCCGCGGCAACGGCGGCGGCGGTGGTGGCGGTGGCGGGCAGGGTGGCAACTGAGATGGAGGACGTCATCCGCGTCGAGCAGCTGCGTCGCGTATACCGCCTTGGCGCCCTCGACGTACCGGCCCTGCGCGGGATCGACTTCACCATCCCCAAGGGACAGATGGTGGCGATCATGGGGCCGTCGGGATCCGGCAAGTCGACGCTGCTGAACCTCCTCGGCTGCCTTGACCGCCCGACGGGCGGCAAGTACTTCCTCGCCGGTGAGGACGTCGGGCGCAAGTCGGATGACGAGCTCGCGGAGGTCCGCAACGCGCGGATCGGGTTCGTCTTCCAGAACTACAACCTGCTGCCCCAGCTCACGGCGATGGAGAACGTGGAACTGCCGCTCGTCTACCGGGGACTGCCCGCTGCGCAGCGCCGGCGCCGTGCCGAGGAAGCCCTGGCCTCCGTCGGCCTCACCGAACGCAGGCACCACCGGCCGCTCGAACTCTCGGGCGGCCAGCAGCAGCGGGTCGGCGTCGCGCGGGCGCTTGCGGGCCAGCCGGCCGTGATCCTCGCCGACGAGCCCACGGGCAACCTCGACACCGCATCCGGGCAGGACGTGCTTCGCCTGTTCCTGGAACTGCACCGCGCGGGCAGCACGATCGTCATCGTCACCCACGACGACGAGGTCGCCCGCTACACGGAGCGGACGATCCACCTGCGCGACGGCGTGGTCGTTTCGGATATGCCGCTACCGCCCGAGGAGCGCCTAGGACTGCATGAAGAGGAGGTCCGCTGATGCTGCGGGAGAGCCTACGCATGGCGTGGCGCAGCTTGGCGGCGGGCAAGCTGCGGGCGTTTTTGACCATGCTCGGGATCATCATCGGGGTCGGCGCCGTGATCGCGCTGATTTCGATCGGACAGGCGGCGACGCAGTCCGTCACATCCCAGGTGCAGGCACTCGGCTCGAACCTGATCACCGTGAGTCCGATCCGCAGCTCCGGCGTCACGCTCTACCCGCAGGACGTGCAGTGGCTGCAGGAGGTCGTGCCGCAGATCTCCCAGGCCGCGCCGCTGCTCACCGGCAGTGTCACCGCGCTCTACGGCAGCAAGAGCTACACGACGACGGTCATGGGAACGACTGCTCCGTCCTTGAAGATCCAGGGCAGGACCCTCTCGGCAGGGCGTTACCTGATCCCCTCCGACGTGACCTATCGCCGGCGGGTCGCCGTGCTGGGCCAGACGGTCGTGCAGAACCTCTTCCCCTCCGGCCAGAACCCAGTGGGCCAGACGATCGAGGTGAACGGCACGCCGCTCGTGGTGGTCGGCACCTTGCAGGCCGCAGGCGGCGGGTTCGGGGCGAACCAGGACGACGTCATCCTCACGCCGGTCACGACGGCTGAGGAGATCGTGGGCACGACCCAGATCTCCGCGATCATCGCGGAGGCGAAGTCGGCGGCCATCGCACCGCTCGCCGTGGCGCAGATCCAGGCCGTGATGAACCACCGCTTCCAGAACCAGAACGCCGCGAACGTCCTCTCGCAGGACCAGATCCTCTCGACCCTCTCGACGATCACGAGCACACTGACGCTGATGCTCGGGGGCATCGCCGGGATCTCACTCCTGGTCGGCGGCATCGGGATCATGAACATCATGCTCGTGACGGTTACCGAGCGGACGAGGGAGATCGGCCTGCGCAAGGCGATCGGCGCCAAGCGCAGCGCGATCCTCCTGCAGTTCCTCGTCGAATCGAGCATCCTCAGCCTGATCGGCGGTGCGATCGGCGCGGCGCTGGGCACCGGAGGGGCCTCGGTCCTCACCCATGCCCTTGGCTGGCAGGGCGGTGTGAACGGCTCGGCCGTCGTGCTGGCGCTCGTCTTCTCCCTCGCGGTCGGCATCGCGTTCGGCATCTGGCCCGCGATGCGGGCGAGCCGCCTCGACCCGATCGAAGCGCTGCGCCAGAGCTGAGGCGCGGCGGGTTACCCTCGGTGCCGGCGAAAGCGCCCGAGAGCAGGAGCTCCGGGCGCTTTCGCCGCGCTTAGGACACCTGCGGGCCCGCCGTGCCCCGGGGCGCGTGGTATACTGGCGCAAGTTATAGCTTGGGGGGCCAATCGACATGGCGACGCTGCGCGAGGCGGTCGAAGAGATGCTGGCGAAGGACGGCTGGGTGTTCGCCCCGGTGGAAGGGCAGGAGACCCTTGCGATGGGTTACAAGGGCGAGAACGGGACGTGGTCCTGCTACGCGCACGTCGACCAGGAGCGCGGCACCTTCGTCTTCTACTCCGTCACGGACCGGCCGGTGCCGGAGCGCCACCGCGCCGCAGTCGCCGAGTACCTCACCCTCGCGAACTTCGGGCTCGTGCTCGGCAACTTCGAACTTGATCTGGGCGACGGCGAGACGCGGTTCAAGACGAGCGCCGAACTCGGCGCGGCGGAGCCGTCGCTCGACCTCCTGCGACCGATCGTCTACGCGAACATCGCTGCCATGGACCGCTATCTGCCAGGGATCGACGGCGTTTCCCGCGGCAGCATGACGCCGAAGGAAGCAATCGCCGCCTGCGAGGGCGGCACCGTGCAGTAGCGCCTGCCGCACTGCTGCAGTGGATCGGGGAGGCGGCGCCGGACTGTCCGGCGCCGCCTCCCCTCGTCATCTCAGGGGATCGGGCGCTCGCCTCCTGTCCCTTCCTGCACCCTCTTGTCGCAGCGCGCTCGCGGTCGTTCGCCAGGGTTCTGACCGCGCCTTGCCTATACTTGGCGGGACGGAGTCAGGACATGCCCGGCCGGCGGGCGCCACAGCGGGAGGCGGTGCATTGGCGACAGCGCGGGGCAAGGTGCGCCGATTCGCCGCACGGTGGCCCGAAGCGGTCGCCACGCTGGCTCTGGCCGCCCTGCTGGCGCATGCGCGGATGGGCCTGCACGGCCTGCCGCTCGCTCTTGCTGCCGCCGGAGGAGCGGCAGAGCTGCCCTTCGGCGCGTTCGGCGCGCTCGGCAGCCTGGGAGGGGCGATCTGGGCAGGGGATCCGGTGCTCGGGCTGCTCTGCCTGGCCGCGCCGCTCGGCGGCGCCCTCGGCCGGCTGCGCCTCGGTTTGCCCCGCGGCCTCTCCGGCGTCCTCTGGGTCGGGCTCCTGGCGGTGCCGGCGGCCTACCTCGCGCACGGCGGCCTGGATCGTTACATCTTTGTTCCCGTGACCGTGCTGATTGCGCTCATCGGCGCCTCGGCAGGGGTCGCGCTGCGAGCTCCCTCCGCCGAAGGCAGGCGGCTTGCGGTAGCGGCCCTCGCGATCTGGGCGATCGTCGCCTTGGAGGGCGTCTCGCTGCTCGGTGCGCCGCTCCCGCCGCTCGCCGCACTGGTCTTCACGCTCGCAGCCGTGCGCCTTCGCATCTTGGCGGTGCCGTTCGCGGCGTTGCTCGGCCTCGCCCTCGCCCTGACCGGAGGAGCCGCGCCGGCCTTCGCGCTCGGCCTCGCGGCCGGCGCGGCGATCGGCACGTACCTGCGCCGTTTCGGTGCGTTCCAGGCCTGGCTGGGCGTCGCCGTCGGCGTGCTCCTGCCGCTCGGCGGCATGCCGGTCGGCTTCCTGGAGGCCGTGCTCACCGCACTCCTCCTGCTGCTCGGGTTCGGACTCTCGCTGCCGCAGGGCTGGCAGCGCTGGGTGCGGTCGTACTTCTCCCCGCCCGTGCCGGCGGAGGAGGTGCCGCAGGGTCCGCCGGAGCGCCTCGAGGAGGCGTTGCACCAGATCGATGCGCTGGTGCGGGAGATCGGCCGCGAGCCGGAGCCCGGCATCGCCGAGGAGGCGGACGTGGCGCGCTTCCTCGGCGGAGTGCGCGAGCGGGTCTGCATGGGCTGCCCGCACGAGGCGGTCTGCTGGGACGCCGGGTTCTACACCACCTACAGCGGCGTGCGCGGCCTGATGCTTCGCGCCGACGGGCCGCCCGCCACCGGACGCGACCTGCCCGCCGACCTGCGCAAGCGCTGCCCGCGTCCCGACCAGGTCGCGACGGCGGTCGTGCTCGCCGGCGACCAGCTGCGCGCCGAGGCGAACGTGCGCCGGATCTTGCACGTGGAGCGCACCCTGACGCGCGACACGCTGATGGGTGTGCGCCAGATGCTGGGCTGGGCGCTGTCGGAGCCGGCCGAGGCGCAGGCGCAGCGGCTCAGCTTCAGTTCCGGACTTGCGCGGGTGGCCAAACACGGGATGGGCGTCTCCGGTGACAACTACGTGGTGCGGGAGCTGGGCGACGGACGGCTCCTGCTCGGGCTCAGCGACGGCATGGGCGCCGGGGAGGCCGCGGCCGAGCAGAGCGCGTCGGCCCTCGATCTGATCGAAGGCCTCCTCGCCACCGGCATGGATCCTGTCGTCGCGCTGCGCGCCGCGAACGCGGCGCGGCGCGGCGTCGGCGCCGAGATCTTCGCGACGGTGGACCTCGCGATCGCCGATCTCGTGGGGGGAGAGGTCCTCTCACTGAAGATCGGTGCGCCCGAGACCTACCTGCGCCGCGGCGGCGCCGTGCAGGTCCTGCGCGGCGACGCGCTGCCTCTCGGCATCCTGCCCGAGGCGCAGGCGACAGTGCAGCACCTGCCGCTGCATCCTGGCGACGTGCTCGTCCTCGTCTCGGACGGTGTCCTTGAGGGACCGGCCGGGCCGCGCGGGCAGTGGCTCGAGGCGCTCCTCGAGGCGCTGAGGGAGTCCGATCCGCAGTACCTCGCCGAGGCGATCCTCGACGCGGCGCTCGGGCGCCGGCGCCACGCCAGAGACGACGTGACGGTTCTGGTGACGGCGTTCCACCCAGCTGCCCGGGAACCGGAGATCCGTGCCTGGGTGCGCAGAGGGCAACCGGAACTGGGTATCGTTGGTGGGCGACCGGGGCAGACTTCGCAGCGAAGGAGGCGACGCCCGCGTGGGTGAGGCCGTCGACCGACCGGTGATCTGGGGGCAGTCCCACCGCTACCAGCTCGGGCCCGCCCTGGGGGAGCGAACGTTCTGGGCCAGTGACGAGACAGGACGTGCCTGGGCGGTCGAGATCGGGCGCGCGGAACTCTTGCACGCCCGGGAGCAACTGATCCGCCAACTGCCGCAGGGCATCTTGCCGCGCATGCGGGAGATCGGCGACATGCCCGGAGGGCGCCTTGCCTACGTCGTCAGCGAGTGGATCGCCGGGTACACGCTGGGCAACCTCCTGCACGAGGGGCGCCGTATGACACCGCAGGAGATCCGCCGGCTGGGCTTCGACCTCGCTCAGCATCTCGAACTCGCCATGCAGCATGGCGCCGAGGTCGTCTCCGTGCGCCCATCGGACCTCCTCTACGCGACCGCCGAGCGCCGCTGGCGCCTTCTGAGTCCAGGGGAGTGGCGGCGCTACGAGGGCGGGGCGGTGGACCTGACGTGGCTTGCCACCGCGATGCTGGGAGCGGGGGGCAGCGTCCCGGGGGAGGAACCGCCGTGGCTCCAGGAGGACCCCAAGCTGTGGCAACTCCTGCAGGAGACGCTGCGCGGCAAGTGGCACGTGCGCCAGTGGAGCAGGCGTCTGCGTCCTCTGCACGGGATCATGCGGGCGCTGGGCGGCGGCATGCAGCAGCCGTAGGCAGGAGCCGGGCTCCAACCGTCGAAGCCCGGCCGGATATGGAGGATCTCGTCTCACGCGTGCGCGCGGACGCCGAGCGGCGCGGCCTGCGCGGCGCACTCTGCGTCGTGGCGGTCTCCGGCGGCCCGGACTCCGTCGCGCTCTGGCATCTCCTGCTGCAAGCTGCCCCCGCTCTCCGCCTTCGAGTGCACCTCTGCCACGTCGACCACGGCTGGCGACCGGAGGCTGCGCGTCGCGAGGCGGACATCGCCGTCGCGCTCGCGCAGGCGGCCGGGGCGGGCTATAGCATCGTCCACCTGCCTCCTCCTGCGCGGCGCAGCGAAGAGGCTGCGCGAGACCGCCGGCTCGCGGTGCTGGCGAGGGTGGCTGAAGGCCTCGGCGCCCAGGCGGTCGCGCTCGCGCACCACCAGGACGACCAGGCGGAGACGGTGCTCATGCAGCTCGTGCGCGGTTCGGCCCGGGCGGCCGGCATGCCGGAGTGGCGGCCGCCGTTCTGGCGGCCCCTGCTCGGGGTGGAGAAGCGGCGCCTCGGGGCCGTGTGCGATGAAGCGGGCCTGGAGGTCAGCTACGACGCGACGAACGTCTCCGACGAGAACCTGCGCGCCCGCCTGCGCCAGCGCGTGCTGCCGCTGCTGCAGAGGGAGAACCCGCAGCTTGGTGCGGCGATCGGGCGAAACGCGCGGCTGCGCGCGGAGGACGACCATCTCCTGGAGGAGGAGGCGCAGGCGATCGTGGCGCAGCTGGCCGCCCTGCCCGGCGGCATCGACCTGCGGCCGCTGCGCGGCGCGCCCGGCCCGATCGCACGTCGCGCCCTGCGGCACCTGCTCGAGCGACACGGCGCGCCCGCGACGATGGAGCGCGTTTTGGAGGCGCTTGTGGCGCTCAACGACGACAGGCGCCTCAGCCCTGCGCGCGGCCTCCTCTTGGAAGGAGGGGCGCTCTGGTGGGGAACGCCGCGGCCCGACGGCGTGTCGCTGCGCGAGGGCATGCGGGCGCGCTTCGGTGACCTTTGGCTGGGCATCGGCGCCCCGCCGCCCGATACACTCTCCGTGCAGATCCCGCGAGGTGACGTCACCGTGCGGGCGCGGCTTCCAGGAGACCGGCTGCGGACACCGGGAGGAACGCGCAAACTGCAGGACATCTTGGTTGATGCGAAGGTGCCCCGTCCTGTTCGGCTTCTTATGCCAATTCTAATGATCGATCACGTACCATTCTGGGTACCGGGGCAACCGTGGCGGCCCGAGATGGCTTCCAAGGCGTCCGAAGGGGGACTTCGGACGGCCTGGGCAGGGCCGGCGCAGGTTGTTACCTCTCTTTGGAGTGTGCTAAAATGAGCCGATCCGGCGCGGCCCCGCTCGTGTGTCCGCGAAAGGAGGCCGGTTCGCGGTGAATAACATCTTCCGTCGCATCACGTTCCCACTCGTGATGCTTGTTCTGTTCCTGATGGCGATCGAGTACTTCCACACCGCGCAACCGTCCAACGTCACCCAGTACAACTACACAAAGATGTATACCGCCGTCACGCAGCACCAGGTCACGAAGGTCTCCATCGCCGGGGACCAGCTGACCGGCACGCTGCAAAGCGGCAAGAAGTTCGTCGCGACGCTGCCGCCGAACGGACCGGACCAGAACCTCCAGAGCGCCTTCCTCGCGAACGGCGTACAGGTCAACTACACCTCGTCGCAAACTCCCTGGTACGATAGCCCGCTCTTCAACACGCTGCTCTGGGTCATCCTGCTGGCTGCGCTGATGTTCTTCCTCATGCAGCAGACGCAGGGCGGAGGCAACCGCGTCATGCAGTTCGGCAAGAGCCGCGCGCGGCTGCATACGGACGACCGAAAGCGCGTCACGTTCGACGACGTCGCGGGCGTCGAGGAGGTCAAGGAGGAGCTTGCGGAGGTCGTCGACTTCCTCAAGCACCCGAAGCGCTACGTCGAACTGGGTGCCCGCATCCCCAAGGGCGTGCTGCTCTTCGGTGAGCCTGGAACAGGCAAGACCTTGTTGGCCCGGGCCGTTGCAGGAGAGGCGGGCGTGCCTTTCTTCAGCATCTCCGGTTCCGACTTCGTCGAGATGTTCGTCGGCGTCGGCGCCTCACGCGTGCGAGACCTCTTCGACCAAGCCAAGAAGAACGCTCCCTGCATCGTGTTCATCGACGAGATCGACGCCGTCGGCCGCCAGCGTGGGGCAGGGTACGGCGGTGGTCACGACGAGCGCGAGCAGACGCTGAACCAGCTGCTCGTCGAGATGGACGGCTTCGGCATCAACGAGGGCATCATCGTCATGGCCGCGACAAACCGGCCGGACGTCCTCGACCCCGCGCTGCTGCGACCGGGCCGCTTCGACCGCCAGGTCGTGATCCATCGGCCGGACCTGCAGGGGCGCCAGGAGATCCTCGCGGTGCACGCGGCCAACAAGCCGCTCGAGCCGGGCGTCGACCTCGAGGTGATCGCGCGGCGCACACCGGGCTTCACCGGAGCGGACCTCGCGAACACTTTGAACGAAGCGGCGCTCCTGGCCGCGCGGCGGCACAAGAAGAAGATCGGAATGCCGGAGCTCGACGAGTCGATCGAGCGGGTGATCGGCGGTCCGCAGAAGAAGTCGCGCCTCATGAACGAGAAGGAGAAGCGCAAGGTCGCCTACCACGAGGTGGGTCACGCCCTCGTGGCCCATCTCCTGCCGCACGCCGATCCCGTCGTCAAGGTGACGATCATCCCCCGCGGCATGGGCCTCGGCTACACGCTGCAGATGCCGGCGGAGGACCGCTACCTGATCACCAAGGAGGAGATCCTCGACCGGATCACCGCCGCGCTCGGCGGGCGGGCGGCCGAGGAGCTGATCTTCGGAGAGATCACTTCCGGCGCGGCCGACGACCTCGACAAGGTGACGAAGATGGCCCGCCGCATGATCACCGAGCTCGGCATGTCCGAGGCGCTCGGGCCGATGACGTACGGCACGAAGCAGGACCAGGTGTTCCTGGGACGCGACCTGATGCGCGACCGCAACTACTCGGAGGAGATCGCGGCGATGATCGACCGCGAGACGCGCCGCATCGTGCACGAGTGCTACGAGCGGGCGAAGCAGACCCTGACGGACAACCGGCAGAAGCTGCACGAGATCACCGAGAAGCTCCTGGAGAAGGAGACGATCGAGGGCAGCGAGCTCGAGGCGATGATCGAAGGCCGCGAAATGGCGATCTGAAGCGAAGCGATCCAGAGGGCGCGCTTGAGGCGCGCCCTCTTTCGTGTGCCGGCATATTGTAGAAGTGACATCAATAGGGTAAATTATTAGCAGGAAGGGGATCTAAAGTGAGCGTACAGGGCATCCCTGCCTGCCCGGGCTGCGGTGGAGAGATGATCGTCGCGCAACTCTCCTGCACGCGCTGTGGGACCGAGGTCCGCGGCAGCTTCCAGGCACCGCTTGCGCGCCTGAGCATGGCGCAGCAGGCGTTCGCGCTGCGCTTCCTCCTGGCGCGGGGCAACCTCAAGGAACTGGAGCGCGAAGAGGGAGTCTCGTACCAGACGCTGCGGGGGCAACTCGACGAGATCGTGGCGCAGCTTGCACCGCAGGCGCCGCCGCGCAGCGAGGTGCTCGTGCGCCTGCGGCGGGGAGACCTGCGCGCGGAGGACGCTTTGCGCCTTCTGGAGGCCGCAGGCAGGTCGGACGGCGACGAAACGGGAGGGAATGAGAATGGGTGAGTTCGAGCGCCGCGTCCTGCGGCTGGTCTCGGAGGGGAAGCTGTCGGCGGAGGAGGGCGAGGAGCTCCTCCAGGCACATGACCGGGGACCGCTCGGCGACATCCGCCAGTTGATCGAGGACGGCATCAGCGACGTGCGCACGCGTGTGCGGGACTTCGCGGAGGAGCGCGAGGAGGAGATCGCGGCAGGCGGCCTCGAGGGCGAGGGTCCCGTCGAACTCGATGTCCAGGGCGAGATGTCTTTCCGCGTCCAGCCCGGAGAGCCGGGGCGCTACCGCGCGGTGTGGCGGACGGGCAGGACGATCTTCGGCGACGGGCCCGAGCGGCCGCGCGTGCTGGTCGAGGGACGGCGGATCCGGATCGAGGCCCCGTCCCGCGGGTTCGGCGCCATGGGCCTGCCGTTCACCGGTGCCTCGGTGCTGCTCTACCTCCCCGCGGACAGCGTGCTCGGCGGGCGCATCGCGGAGAACAACGGCAGGATCGAGGTCGAGGGGCTGGCGGTCGCAAAGCTGTCGATGGAAGCCCACAACTCCAGGGTCCGCGTCGACGTGCCGCGCATCGGCACGCTGAAGGTCGTCTCACGCAACGGGTCGATCGAGGTGGCGGCGGACGAAGGGGAGAGCGTACGCGTCGAGGCCTGGAACGGCAGGGTCAGCGTGCGCGGGGCGCTGCGCGATGTCGAGGCGATGACGCGCAACGGCCGGATCGAAGGCGAGATCCGTCCGGTCCAGGGCGGCCGCTGCCAGCTGCGCACGCTGAACGGGGCGGTGGAACTGCGCCTGCCGTACGGGGTGGCGGCCGACCTGCGCGCAGAGACGGTGCACGGCGCGATCATCGCGGACGTCCCTGGCCTGCGCGTGGCGGAGGACATCCGCGATGTGGCGCGGCGCAGGCTGCGGGGGACGGTCGAGGGGGAGAAGGGCGACATCGCGGCGGACCTCGAGACGACCAACGGAGCGGTGCGCATCGTGCAGGCTTCGCGCTGACGGATGCTAGACCCGCGGACATCCGCGCGCGAGGAGAGGTGGCCCTGAGAGGAGAAGCTTTCCGCCGGAAAGAATAGCAGGGACATCGTACGTAACGACCCGAAAGGGGGGAGGCCGGGCATATGCCCGGCCGAACTGTTGGCATTCGAGCGAACCCGGCTTTCCGATGGCGCGGATCTCTTCTTCTGGCCCACCAAGAAGTTCAAGACGACGACCGTGCGGGTACTGCTGCGCCAGCCGCTTGCGGACGGCGCCGGCGAAGGGGCGCTTCTGCCGATGGTCGTGCGCCGCGGCACGCGCAGCCTGCCGCGGCCGGTCGAACTTGCGCGGGCGCTCGACAACCTGTACGGCGCCGACCTCCGGGGCGACGTGATCAAGCTCGGCGAGGAGCAGGTCCTGATCTTCCACGTCGAGGCCACAAGCGGCGCCTACCTGGGAGGGGAGGACCCGCTGCGCGGCGCCGTCGACCTGCTTGGCGACGTGCTGTTCGACCCGCTGCTCGAAGATGGCGGGTTTGCGCCCGCCTTCGTCGCCCAGGAGCGCGAGAACCTCCTGCGGCGCATCCAGGGGATCTACAGCGACAAGGCGCACTACGCCCAGTTGCGGCTCATCGAGGAGATGTGTCCCGGTGAGAACTATGCGATTCCGCGGCTCGGCCGCCCCGAAGAGGTCGAGGCGCTCACGCCGGTCACGCTCTACGAGCGCTGGCAGCGCATCCTGCGCACGGCGCCGATCGCCGTCTACATTGTCGGAGACCTCCCGCCTGAGCGCGCGCAGGACGAGGCGCAACGGCTGCTTTCCCGGCTCGGCCGGCGCAGCCCCGCTCGCCCCGGCGCAGCGTCGCGGCACGAGGCGCCCGCGCAGCTGCGGCGCGTCACGGATCACCAGCCCGTCTCGCAGGGCAAGCTGGCCTTCGGCTTCACCGCGGACCGCCGGGCGGACTCGCCCGATTACCCCGCACTCGTGATGATGAACGGGATCTACGGGGGCTTCAGCCATTCGAAGCTGTTCCAGGAGGTGCGCGAGCGCCACTCGCTCGCCTACTACGCCTACTCGCAGATCGACGGGCTCAAGGGGCTCGTGTTCGTGCAAAGCGGCATCGAATTCGAGCACCGCGCGCAGGCGGAGGAGATCATCCTCGCGCAGCTCGAGGCGATGCGCCGAGGGGAGTTCCGCGAGCAGGAGGTGCGCGACACGCTCGCCGGGATCGAGAGCCAGATCCTGCAGTCGGCCGACGCGCCCAGCGAGGCGATCATGACCGACTTCGAACTGCGGGCCTCGGGCCGGCCCACCGATCCTGAGGCGCGCATCGCGACGCTGCGCCGCGTCGACGCAGAGGCCATCGCGCAGGCTGCGCGGGGCGTCCGCCTCGACACCGTCTACTTCCTCGACGGGCAGGAGGGATCCTGATGGCTCGGTCGCTTCTCGAGCAGCGCCGGCTGGGCGAACAGCTCCACTACGAGGAGTTCGGGAGCGGGCTGCGCGCGTTCGTGCTGCCCAAACGCGGCTTCCAGACGCGCTACGCGACGTTCGCGACGCGCTACGGCTCCAACGACCAGTCCTTCGTCGACTCCACGGGCGTGCGCCATGACACGCCGGCGGGCATCGCCCACTTCCTGGAGCACAAGCTCTTCGAGGAGGAGGGCGGCAACGTCTCCGAGCGCTTCTCCGCGCTCGGCGCGATGGCCAACGCCTACACGAACTACACGGCGACAACGTACCTCTTCTCGACGGCGAGCCGGTTTCCCGAGGCGCTGCAACTGCTCTTGGAGTTCGTCCAGCACCCGTACTTCACGCCGCAGAGCGTCGAGAAGGAGCAGGGCATCATCGAGCAGGAGCTGCGCATGTACCTCGACGACCCGCGCGTAGCCGTCTTCCAGAACTTGATGGAGGCGCTCTACCACCATCACCCGGTGCGCGTGGAGATCGGCGGGACGGTCGAGTCGATCCGGCAGATCACCGCGGACGATCTCTACCTCTGCTACCGGACGTTCTACCACCCGAGCAACATGGTCTTCTTCGCCACGGGTGACGTGGCTCCGGACGCCGTCTTCTCCGCAATCCACCGCCTGGTCCCAGGCGAGCGGCGTGCGCCGGTGCAGCGGGTGCGCCCGGCGGAGCCCGCAGCCGTGCGCACGGAGCTCGTGCGGCGGGCGATGCCGGTCGGGGTCCCGCTGATCGACATCGGCTTCAAGGACGAGCCGGACAGGGAGGACCCCCTGCGCCGCGAGGTGGAGATGGAGATCCTCCTCGACTGCCTGTTCGGCACCTCCTCGGACATCTACCAGACCCTCTACGAGGAAGGTCTCCTGAGCGAGCACTTCGCCGCGAGCTACTTCTCCGGCGAGGACTTCGCCGCGAGCGTGCTGGGAGGGCCGTCGCCCGATCCCGATCGCCTGCGCGAGCGGATCCTCACGCTTCTCGCGGCGCAGCGCGAGGGCGGGCTTTCGGTGGAAGCGGTGGAGCGCTCGCGGCGCAAGTCGATCGGGGAATTCGTCGCCCTCTTCAACTCGCCCGAGGCGGTGGCCCACAGCTTCTCCGAGTACGCGCTGCGCGGGCTCGACCTGTTCGCCGCGCTCGCCGCGCTCGATCGGGTGCGCTACGAGGACATCGCGCGCCGCTTCGAGGAGCACCTCGCGCAGCCCCGCGTCGCCGCGTCGATCATCGTCCGGACCGGAGAGCACGCTCAGTAGCTTCTAAGCCAGGTTGACCATACTATTGTGGCTGGAACTTCCATCCCAGGAGGCAGCCACCGATGAGCAACCTGCGCCGGTTCGCGTTCGGCGTCGTGGCCGCGTTCCTGCTGGGCGCGGCCTTCGCCGGCGGCGACTGGGTGGCGTCGGGCGTCCGCGAGGCCTACACGCCGCCGCCGAACTTCACCGAGAAGCCGCTCGCGCTCACGGGCGGGCTCAGCGCCAACACCGTGCCGAAGATCGTCAGCCTGGCGAGCCCCGCCGTCGTCAAGGTCACGACGCTCGTGCCGCAGCAGCAGACGATCAGCGTTCCGGGCTGGCCATTCGCCCCGTACCTGCAGCAGACCCCGCAGTACGCGCAGGGGATCGGCTCGGGATTCATCTTTGACAAGACCGGCTACATCCTCACGAACGACCATGTGATCCAGGGGGCCGTCCAGATCAAGGTGCAAGTCGTCGGCTACAAGACCTCCTTCACGGCGAAGATCGTCGGCGCGGACTACGCCACCGACCTCGCAGTGCTGCACATCTCCGTGCCCCGCCCGCTTCCGGTGCTGCCCCTCGCCCCCAGCCAGCCGCCCGCCATCGGCAGCTTTGCGATCGCGATCGGCAATCCGTACGGGCTCTCGCACACCGTGACGCTCGGCGTCGTCTCGGCGGAAGGCAGGCCGCTCGCGATCGGCAGCCGCAGCTACAAGAACCTTCTGCAGACCGACGCCGCGATCAACCCTGGCAACTCTGGGGGACCCCTGCTGAACTTGAACGGCCAGGTGATCGGGATCGACACGGCCGTCGCGTCGCAGGCGCAGGGCATCGGCTTCGCCATCCCGGTCTCGACCGTGCGGGAAGTCGTGCCGCAGTTGCTCAAGGCGGGCTACGTCGTGCGCCCCTGGCTTGGCATCTCCTCGGTCGACCTGACCTCGAGCCTGCAGGCGCAGCTCGGCGTCTCGGCAAGCCAAGGCGCCGTCGTCTATGATGTCTATCCCGGAACGCCGGCCGCGAAGGCGGGCCTTCGGACCGGCGACGTGATCACAAAACTCGCGGGGCAGGCCGTGACGAGTTCCGCTTCCCTCAGCGGGATCGAGCAGTCGCTGAAGGTCGGGCAGACGGTCGCGGTGCGCTTCGACCGCGCGGGAGCGAGCAGGACCGTACGGGTGCAGCTGACCGCGAAGCCGAAGAGCGTGCCGGCGCCGCCCCAGTCTCCGTAAGGCCCGTTCGCCCCCCCCATGCCGCCTTTGGAAGCGCTATACTGGGTGCGCTGGAACCATGACTGGCACCGCCACGGCGATGCTCGTTTGGAGGGAACTTCGGCGTGCTGAGTGACATCGAAATCGCGGAAGCGGCGAAGCTGGAACCGATCTGGGAGATCGCGAAGAAAGTCGACCTCGACCCGGATGACATCGAGCCGTACGGCAAGTACAAGGGGAAGATCCCCCTCGAAGTCCTCGAGCGGCTCAAGGACCGCCCCGACGGCCGCCTCGTACTGGTCACCTCGATCAATCCCACGACGGCCGGCGAGGGCAAGACGACGACGTCGGTCGGTCTCGGCCAGGCCCTGAACAAGATCGGCAAGCGGGCGATCATCGCGCTGCGCGAACCGTCCCTCGGGCCCTGCATGGGCCTCAAGGGCGGCGCCGCAGGCGGCGGCTATTCGCAGGTCGTACCGATGGAGGACATCAACCTCCACTTCACGGGCGATTTCCACGCGATCACGTCGGCCCACAACCTCCTCGCGGCCATGCTGGACAACCATCTCCAGCAGGGCAACGCACTGGGCATCGACCCGCGCAGCATCACCTGGCCGCGCGTCCTCGACATGAACGACCGGGCGCTGCGCCACGTGGTGATCGGCCTCGGCGGGAAGGCGAACGGCGTGCCGCGCGAGGCCCAGTTCATGATCACGGTCGCCTCCGAGGTGATGGCGATCCTCTGCCTCGCGAGCGGCGTCGTGGACCTCAAGGAGCGCCTCGGCAACATCATCGTCGCGAACACCTACGACGGCGAGCCGGTGCGGGCGAAGGACCTGCGGGCCGAGGGGGCGATGGCGGCCCTGCTGAAGGATGCGATCAAGCCGAACCTCGTCCAGACGCTCGAGAACACGCCCGCGATCATCCACGGTGGGCCCTTCGCGAACATCGCGCACGGCAACAACTCCATTCTGGCGACCCGGCTCGCCCTGAAGCTCGCGGACTATGTGGTCACGGAGGCAGGCTTCGGCTCGGACCTCGGCGCGGAGAAGTTCATGGACATCGTCGCGCCCTACGCCGGGTTCAAGCCGCAGGCAGTCGTGGTCGTGGCGACGATCCGCGCGCTGAAGCTGCAGGGCGGGGCTTCCGCGAAGGAGCTCGGGCAGGAGGACCTCCCCGCACTCGAGCGCGGTATCGCGAACCTCGAGCAGCATGTCGCGATCGTACGCCGCTTCGGGTTGAACCCTGTCGTCTCGATCAACCGATTCCCGACCGACACGCCGGAGGAGATCGCGATGCTCAAGGGGCGCAGCCACGCGCTGGGCGTCGAGATCGTGCTCTCGGACGTGTTCGCACAGGGCGGCGCAGGCGGCGTCGACCTCGCCGAGGCGGTGGTGCGCGCAGCCCAGCAGCCCGGCGACTACCACCCCCTCTACGAGCGGTCGCTCTCGCTGCAGGAGAAGATCGAGACGATCGCGCAAGAGGTCTACGGCGCGGACGGCGTCGATTTCAGCCCCGCCGCGCAGAAGAGCCTCGAGCGCTTCAAGGAGCTCGGCTACGGAGACCTCCCGGTCTGCATGGCCAAGTCCCAGTACTCCCTCTCGGACGACCCGAAGAAGCTCGGGCGGCCGACAGGCTTCCGCGTCGGGGTGCGCGAGGCGCGGCTTTCCGCGGGCGCGGGCTTTGTCGTCGCCATGCTGGGCGACATCATGACGATGCCCGGCCTGCCCAAGGTGCCGGCTGCGGAGAAGATCGACCTGACGCCGGACGGCCACATCCGGGGGCTCTTTTGATGCAGAGGGCCTGGCTCCTGCCCGTCGCTCCCCCGCCGCTTTCGAGCGACGCGCTCAGAGAGCTCGGGTACGCAGGCGGGGGCCCGACGTGCCTGTTCCTCGAAGGATACGAAGGCCCGGCGCTGCCGGGCCTCGTTCCTCTTGCAGGCGGCGGCCTCGTCTGCGCGCTGCAGGACGAACTCGCGCGCATCGCGCAAGCGCTGCCCGCGCCCTGGCGGGAGGAGGCGCAGCAGGCCCTTCGCCCTGCGCCCCGCGCGCTGCGGCTGCGGCGCGGCCTCTTGCCGCTCGGCTCCCGCACCTACGTGATGGGCATCCTCAACCTGACGCCGGACTCCTTCTCGGACGGCGGCCGCTACGTGGACCCGGGCCGGGCGGTCGAGCAGGCGAAGGCGCTCGTCGCGGCCGGCGCG